>DAITMV010000098.1:0-10538 GCA_036834985.1 Burkholderiaceae bacterium
CATTTGGCCAGCAGCGCTTCGGGCCAACTACCTTGAAGGACAGGAAACTTTCCGGCCAGAAACACCCACGCCCAGCCATAAATAACCACCCCTGCAATACCCCCCCAAGCGCCTTCCCAGCTTTTTCCAGGGCTGATGCGAGGTGCCAGCTTCCGCGAGCCAAACGCTTTGCCGCAAAAGTAGGCGGTGATGTCTGCAATCCAGACCAGCGCGATCAAACTGAATAAAAATGCAAAGCCACGCTGGCGCGCAACCAGCAAGGCCACACCGGCCGCACCCAATAAAACAGCCGATAGCGTCAGTTGAATAGCCTGCACGTCCATCCAGTTACCACCTACCCGCCGAAGGGCCTGGGGTGCCATGGCCAACCAGAACAGGGCCGATGAGGCCATCAGGGGGACCGCAAAGCGCGTGATGGGGACAAAATAACCCAGAGCAATAAGACCGCCGCCAGCAATGGCTGCATACACCATGGGTGAGTTGCCGCGAAGGTCAACCAGACGTGCCCACTCCCATAAACCGAGTGTAATCAGGATTGCGACAAACACGGACCAACCGAAGGTGCCGCCCCACCCCAAAATCAAAATCAGCGCTGCGACCAAGATGAGGGCGGTGATGACACGGGTTCTTAGCATTGTTGAGTGGACGCCTGTGAAATGGAGTCAGTAACGCCAGCTTGCACCTGCTCGCTGGTGCGGCCAAAACGGCGTTCGCGATTGCGATAAGATTCAATGGCCTCATCGAGCGCCTGGCGGCCGAAATCTGGCCAAAAGCGCTCGGTGAAATACAGCTCGGTGTAGGCCAATTGCCACAGCAAAAAATTGGAGATACGCTCTTCCCCACCCGTTCGGACAAACAGCTCCGGTTCGGGGGCGTAAGCCATGGACAGAAAGGGCGTTAATGCCGCTTCGCTGATCAGCTCTGGCTGCTGAGCCAAGTCAGGCCGATCCCTTAACATCTGCCGGGTAGCCTGCAAGATATCCCACCGACCGCCATAATTGGCTGCGATGGTCAAGGTTAGCCCTGTGTTGTTGGCGGTGCGTGCCTGACTCGATTCGATAAGGGATTGCAAGCGTTCATCAAAGGCCGACGTATCGCCGATAATTTTGAGGCGAATGTTTTGATCGTGAAGATTGTTCACGTCACGCTCAAGCACGTTACAAAACAGACGCATGAGCAGCGACACTTCCTCAGGCGGGCGACGCCAGTTCTCGGAAGAAAAGGCAAATAGCGTCAAATAGGCCACGCCTCGCTCTACACAGGCTCGAACGCACGCCCGAACGGCATCGACGCCCCTTTTGTGACCTGCAAACCGAGGCAGCAACCGTTTTTGTGCCCAGCGGCCATTGCCATCCATGATGATGGCGATGTGTTTGGGAACGGCACCCACCTCTGGAATAGTGACCGTTGTACTGACGTTTTTTATGCCCATATCCGCCTTGTTGAACCTAGCAATGACGGTGTTAAACCGTCATGATTTCAGCCTCTTTTTGCTGGAGCATTTTGTCGACTTCAGCTACAAATTTATCAGTCAATTTTTGAATATCGTCCTGACCACGGCGCTCGTCATCCTCGGAAATGGTTTTGTCTTTGACCATTTTTTTAAGGGTTTCATTGGCATCTCGACGCAGGTTGCGAATCGCCACCTTTGAGCCTTCGCCTTCGGTGCGTACGACCTTGGTCAGGTCCCGACGACGCTCTTCGGTCAGAGCAGGCATGGGGACGCGAATCAAATCGCCCATGGTCGATGGGTTCAAACCCAGATCGGACTCACGGATGGCCTTATCAACCGCCTGGACCAACTTTTTTTCCCACGGCTGGACACCAATCGTACGGGCGTCAATCAACGTGACGTTAGCCACCTGGGAAATAGGCACCAAAGAGCCATAGTAATCGACCTGAACATGGTCGAGCAGGCCGGTATGGGCCCGGCCGGTGCGAACTTTTGCCAGGTCGGTTTTGAGCGACTCAATGGAGCGCTGCATTTTTTGTTCAGTAGATTTTTTTAAATCAGCAACTGACATGATCCATACCTAATGAAATATCTATCAAACGTGCACCAGGGTGCCTTCGTCTTCACCTAACACCACCCGCTTGAGCGCGCCCGGCTTGTTGATGCTGAACACGCGAATCGGCAGCTTTTGATCGCGACACAGGGCAAAAGCCGTGGCGTCCATCACTTCCAAATTCTTGGAAATGGCCTCGTCGAATGTGATGCTGTCATAACGGGTGGCGGTCGGTACCTTTTTGGGGTCTGCCGTATACACACCGTCTACTTTTGTTGCTTTGAGGACCACCTCAGCCCCCATTTCAGACCCCCGCAAGGCGGCTGCCGTGTCAGTGGTAAAGAATGGGTTACCCGTACCTGCGGCAAAAATGACCACTTTACCTTCCTCGAGGTAGCGAATGGCTTTGGGTCGAATATAGGGCTCTACTACTTGCTCGATATTCAGTGCGGACTGAACACGGGCCTGTACACCTGCCTGGCGAAACGCGTCTTGCAAGGCCAGCGCATTCATAATGGTGGCCATCATACCCATGTAATCGGCGGTTGCGCGGTCCATGCCCGCGGCGCCTGGGGCGATGCCTCTGAAAATATTACCGCCGCCAATCACGACGGCCAGTTCGACACCCATACGGGCTACTTCTGCTACTTCGGCGACCATACGTTCTATGGTGGCCCGATTAATACCAAACGCGTCTTCACCCATCAGGGCTTCGCCTGACAGTTTGAGCAGTACCCGCTTATATGCTGGCATGTATATTCCTTACGCAAAAAACGGCTGTAGGGATCACTGTCTTATACTGATACCGCGGGCTCAGGTTACCTTGGTTAACCCAAGCCCACGTCACACTATACCCGGAAAAAAGCCCGGGATTAACGACCAGCGGCGGCTGCGGCTTGTTGTGCTGCCACTTCTGCTGCAAAGTCGGTTACCTTTTTCTCAATGCCCTCACCCACTACATACAGAACGAAGCGGTTGAGTTTGGTTGATTTAGCCTTGAGCATGGCTTCTACAGTCAGTTTGTCGTCTTTGACAAAAGGCTGTGACAGCAGAGCCACTTCCTTGAGGTACTTCTGTACTGAGCCTTCGACCATTTTGGTTACGATATCAGCCGGCTTGCCTGATTCAGCCGCCTTGGCCACCGCAACAGAGCGCTCGCGCTCAACGTCAGCGGCTGGAACACCGCTGGTGTCCATGGCTTTTGGCTTGGTTGCCGCGATGTGCATGGCTACATCTTTACCCACGTTTTCGTCGGCGCCAGTAAAATCTACCAACACGCCAATCTTGCCGCTGTGTACATAAGACACGATACGGCCTTCGGTGGTCACGCGTTCAAAACGACGAACGCTCATGTTTTCGCCGATTTTACCAATCAGGGCAGCGCGAACGGTGTCTACGTTGCTGTCTTTGTATGACAGCGCTGACAGGGCCTCAACGCTGGCCGGGTTGTGCTCGGCGACCAACTTGGCGGCGTCGTTGACAAAACCGATGAAATCGTCGTTTTTAGCGACAAAGTCGGTTTCGCAGTTGACTTCAACGATGGCAGCTGTTTTGCTGTCAGCGGAGATGTAAATGCCGATCAGGCCTTCTGCAGTAACACGTGCTGCGGCTTTGCTGGCCTTGCTGCCGAGCTTGACGCGCAGCAGTTCTTCAGCCTTTTCCATGTCGCCAGCCGCCTCTGTCAGGGCCTTTTTGCATTCCATCATGGGCGCGTCTGTTTTTTCGCGCAGCTCTTTAACCATACCTGCTGTGATTTCAGCCATTCGATTCTCCTAATTACTCAACAGGCGGGATCAGCCCCACCTGCAAACAAAATCCAGACAAAAAAAAGGGGCGAAACGACGCCCCCTTCGCATCAGATACTGAAGCGATTATTCACCGCTTTGCACTTCTACGAATTCCTGCTCGCCTTTGACAGCTTCAACGATATCGTTGATGGCTGACTCACGGCCAGACAGGATTGCATCAGCTACGCCACGTGCGTACAAGCGTACTGCGCGTGCAGAGTCATCGTTACCGGGGATGACGTAACTCACGCCTTCAGGACTGTGGTTGGTGTCAACAACACCAATCACAGGAATACCGAGCTTGGCCGCTTCGGTCACGGCAATTTTGTGATAACCGACGTCGATCACGAAAATGGCGTCTGGTAGACCGTTCATATCCTTGATGCCGCCGATGGATGTGTTCAGCTTTTCCAGTTCACGTTCAAATACCAGCGCTTCTTTTTTGGACATACGCTCCAGGGCGCCGTCGGCTACCTGGGCTTCCATGTCCTTAAGACGCTTGATCGAGGTTTTTACAGTTTTGAAGTTGGTGAGCATACCGCCCAACCAACGCTGATCAACCACGGGCATGCCGGCGCGAGCTGCTTCTTCAGCGATGATTTCGCGAGCTTGACGCTTGGTACATACAAACAGGATGTTGCCACGGTTAGCTGACAGTTTTTTTGCAAACTTGAGCGCATCGTTTAAGGCAACAACGGTTTTTTCGAGGTTGATAATGTGAATCTTGTTACGGGCACCGTAAATAAACGGGGCCATTTTAGGATTCCAAAAACGGGTTTGGTGGCCAAAGTGGCAACCAGCTTCCAGCATTTCGCGCATGGAAATAGACATGAGAATTTCTCCGGTGTCAGGGTTATAACTAACGTTGACGAATTGGCTTGATATGAATCGGCACCCTGGCTACGTCAACGCGTGATTAAGTCGCTACCCTTAAAAGCGTGCGACAACCTATAATTATACGTGTTAGATATGCTTTGGCTCAAGCGGCCACCCGGAATAATTCTTATGAGTATCGTAATAAAAACAGCTGAAGACATCGAAAAGATGCGAATCGCCTGCAAATTGGCATCGGAAGTCCTTGATTATATTGGTCCTTTCGTAAAGCCAGGCGTCACAACAGGTGAGCTGGACACTTTGTGTCATGACTACATGGTCAATGTACAAAATACCATCCCTGCGCCGTTAAACTACTGCCCGCCGGGCTATACCCCCTACCCAAAGTCGATTTGTACCTCGGTTAACCATCAGGTTTGCCATGGAATTCCTGGCGAAAAGAAGTTAAAAGCGGGCGATGTCGTAAATATTGACATCACCGTGATTAAGGATGGCTATCACGGCGACACCAGCCGGATGTTTTTTGCGGGCGAACCGAGCGTGCCAGCAAGGCGTCTGGCTCAGGTGACCTTTGAAGCCATGTGGCTGGGCATCCGCGAAGTAAAACCGGGCAAACGGCTGGGCGATATCGGCCATATCATCCAGAAACACGCAGAAGCGCATGGGTACTCGATTGTCAGGGAGTTTTGCGGGCACGGCATCGGCAAGGTTTTTCACGAGGAGCCTCAAATATTGCACTATGGACGCCCCGGTACGGGCGAAGTGCTGGTGCCTGGCATGATTTTTACCATTGAGCCGATGGTCAATGCCGGTAAAAAAGATATTCGCGAGATGCCCGACGGTTGGACCATTGTGACCAAGGACCACAGCTTGTCTGCTCAATGGGAGCATACGGTGCTGGTCACCGATACGGGTGTTGAAGTGCTGACCGTTTCCGCAGGCACACCCGCGGAACCTGAACTGACAAAGGCTGCATGACCCGACCATGGACGCACCCACTGCCATACATCCCGAGCGCATCAACGAACTGAGAACTCTCTGGAAAAAGTCGCTTGCCGATATAAAAGAGCTTCTGACCGTTGAAGCCGACAAGCACAGGCTGGGATTGCGTCAGGTGGAGCCCCTGCTCAAATCGCATCGCTTGGCCGTTGATAAGGCCCTGATCAATCTGTGGGCTGAACTGCACATGCCCAAAGAACTTGCCCTCATCGCTGTAGGTGGCTACGGACGGGGCGAATTGTTCCCGTACTCGGACGTCGATGTGCTGGTGCTGGTGCCCGGCGAGATTGATGCGGACCTGCAAGAGCGTTTGGAGGCGTTTTTTGGTCTGGGCTGGGATATTGGTCTGGAGGTGGGCCACAGCGTTCGAACACTCTATGAATGTTTGAGCGAAGCAGCCAAAGACATCACGGTTCAAACTGCCCTGCTCGAGGCCCGTCTGGTGGCTGGCAGCAAACCGGCCTTTATTCAGCTGGCCTCTGAGTGTAAAAAACAGCTGGATCCGGCACAATTTTTTACCGCCAAAGTGCTGGAGCTCAAACAACGACATGCCCGTTTCCAGGACACGCCCTACGCGCTGGAGCCCAATTGCAAAGACAGTCCGGGCGGTATTCGAGATTTGCATGTACTGATGTGGATTGCCAAGGCAGCCTCCCTTGGTAATTCCTGGGCGGAAATGGCCAAGCGGGGCTTGATCACGCCCCATGAGGCCAAGCAGATTCGGCGAAATGAACGAATTTTAAAAAGCCTGCGCCTGCACTTGCACTGGCATTCTCGCCGGCGTGAAGATCGCTTGGTGTTCGATGTTCAAACGGCGCTGGCCCAACGCCTGGGATTTGAACCCACAGACGCCCGCCGCGCCAGTGAATTTATGATGCAGCGGTATTACTGGGCTGCCAAAGCGGTGCTGCAACTGACGACCATTTTGTTGCAAAACATCGAGACGATGCTGTTTAAGCGCGATCTGGAAACACCCACACTGATCGACGACGATTTCCAAGCCCGAGGCCAGTTACTCGATTTGCGCGATGACGAGGTGTTTAAACGGAACCCATCGGCCATGTTGCGCGCCTTTATCGTGATGCAGCAACATTCGGAGCTCAATGGCATGAGCGCGCGTCTGCTTCGCGCTTTGTGGCACGAACGTTTCAGGATTGATGCCTCCTTCAGGAACAATCCTCACAACCGTCAGCTGTTTGTAGAGTTTCTCAAGCAACCGCGCGGGATCGTGCATGAATTTCGCCGCATGAACCAGACCAGTGTGCTGGGACGCTATTTGCCGGAATTTAGAAAAATCATTGGCCAGATGCAGCATGACCTGTTCCACGTATACACCGTGGATCAACACATCATGACAGTGCTGCGCAACATACGACGCTTTACCATGCCTGAGCACGCGCATGAGTATCCCTTTTGCAGCCAATTGATGGCCAATTTTGACGAGCCCTGGATTCTGTACGTTGCCGCGCTTTACCACGACATCGCCAAAGGCCGTGGGGGTGATCACAGCACGTTGGGGGCGGTCGATGCTAGGCGCTTTTGCAAGCGGCATTTCATGAGCAAAGAGGACACCGAGTTGGTCGCCTTTTTGGTCGAGCATCACCTGACGATGTCCAACACCGCTCAAAAACAGGATCTCTCGGATCCTGACACCATTGTGCAATTTGCGCAGATGGTCAAAACGGAACGCAATCTGACCGCCTTGTATCTGCTGACGGTGGCTGATGTACGCGGCACCAGCCCCAAGGTATGGAATGCCTGGAAAGGCAAGCTGCTGGAAGACTTGTATAAACTGACTTTGCGTGCACTGGGCGGGTCAGTCCCGAACAAAGGGCAGCAATTACAGGATCGCCAAGAAGACGCCAAACGAATTCTGCGCCTCTATACCTTGGCCGATGATGCCCACGAAAATCTCTGGAAAAACCTTGATATTGCGTACTTTTTGCGCACCGAGGCCGGTGATATCTCCTGGCATACCCGTCAATTGTTCTGGCGGGTAGACAGCGACAAACCGATCGTCAAAGGCCGTTTGTCTCCGATTGGCGAGGGTTTGCAGATTTTGGTGTATTGCCCGGATCAGCCTGATTTGTTTGCACGCATTTGTGGCTACTTTGACTCAAAAAATCTGAGCATTCTGGATGCAAAAATCCACACCACCAAAAAAGGCTATGCGCTGGACAGTTTTATGGTGTCAGACAGTGGGCAGGAGGAGTTTTACCGAGAATTGATCAGCCTGATCGAAAGTGAATTAACTCAACGTTTGGTCGATAAAACGCCGCTTGGGCCACCCGCCAAGGGTCGATTGTCCCGTCAGTCGAGGCATTTTCCGATCATTCCTGCCGTCGATCTGCGTCAGGACGAAAAAGGCCAGTATTATTTGCTCAGCTTATCGGCCACGGACCGGACGGGCCTGCTGTATTCTGTGGCGCGCGTCCTGGCACATCACAGGGTCAACCTTCACACCGCCAAGGTGATGACCTTGGGTGAACGCGTAGAAGATACATTTCTGGTTGACGGTCCGATGCTGTCGTCAGGCAAGGCCCAAATCCAGTTGGAAACGGAACTCCTGGAAGCTTTAAATTCACAGCAATAACAAAACAAGGATGCAGGACGCCTAGTCCTCAAGCCCCACAAAAGCAGTCAGGATTTTGCAGACTTTGTTCATGCTCAGATCCAGCACACCTTTGATATCTTCATGAGAGATTGCCTTGGCGCTGCTCCCTCGGCCTGCCGCCGGGTTCACGACCACGGCCAGCGTTGCATAGGCCATCTCCAACTCACGGGCCAGGGCGGCTTCGGGCATGCCTGTCATGCCGACAATATCAGCTCCATCACGCTCCATCCGCGTGATCTCAGCCGCGGTTTCAAGACGCGGACCCTGGGTACAGCCATAGGTGCCCCCCATAATCACCGGCTCGCACGCGGCATCGGCCGCCAACAATAGTTGCTGGCGCAGCGTCTCGGTGTAGGGCTGAGTAAAATCCACATGAACCACGGGTTGCTCGGCCCCTTCAAAGAAGGTGGACGGACGCCCGTGCGTGTAGTCAATGATTTGGTCAGGAACGACCAACACGCCCGCCCCCATGTCTGAACGTATTCCACCGACCGACGCCACAGCGATTATACCGTCCACTTCCATCTGGCTCAGTGCCCAGATATTGGCACGGTAGTTGATTTCATGGGGTGGAATGGTGTGTCCATAACCGTGGCGGGCCAAAAAGACCAATTCATGCCCAGCCAGGCGGCCAAAGGTAAAGGCGCCCGAGGCTTCGCCATACGGCGTACGCATCACTTCCCTGCGGGTGACTTCAAACTCTGCAAGGCGGGTTAAACCGCTGCCTCCGATGACTGCAAACATGTATTGGGCCTTTTGGTTACGGGGTTAAATCAGCGACAAGCCAATTAAAGAGCATTTATTGCGCTGCCATTTGCTTGAGGTAAGCCGAGAATTCTTCGCCCACTTCGTGGTGCTTCTGGCCCAGCGCCAGGGTAGCACGCAGATAGCCCATTTTCGAGCCGCAGTCATAGCGGTGACCACTGTAACGATACGCAAAGGCGGGCTGGTCTTTTAACAAGGATGCTATGCCATCGGTGAGCTGGATTTCACCACCAGATCCGGGCTTGACACTTTCCAGATGATCAAAGATCTGAGGAGTCAGGATGTAGCGGCCCACCACTGCCAGGTTGGTTGGCGCTTTTTCGGGTTCGGGCTTTTCAACAATTCCAGTGATGCGCTCGCAGGTGGTGTTCCAGGGCGTGCTCGAGACGATACCGTATTGTTTGGTGTCCTGCCGCGGAACCTCCTGCACGGCCAGTACGCTGGCACGCTCCTGGTTATACACATCAACCATCTGCGCCGTGACCGATTTGATGCCGGGATCAGTATCCATCAAATCGTCGGCCAGCAATACGGCAAATGGCTCATCACCAACAACACGTTTGGCACACAACACGGCATGTCCCAAACCCAGCGGTTCCATCTGGCGGATGTATACGCAGTTCACGTTTTTGGGGATCATGTTTTTAAGCAAGTCCAGCAGCGCTTTTTTGCCTCGGGCCTCCAGTTCGGCCTCTAGCTCATAGGCCTTGTCAAAATGGTCTTCAATGGCACGCTTGCTGCGGCCCGTGATAAAAATCATCTCGGTGATCCCCGCTTCAATGGCCTCTTCAACGGCGTATTGAATCAAGGGTTTATCAACCACAGGCATCATCTCTTTGGGACTTGCCTTGGTGGCAGGCAAAAATCGGGTTCCCATACCTGCAACTGGAAATACTGCTTTTTTGACGGTTTTAAACATAGCTGCTCTCCCTGTGTGGAATGTGTTACTTTTTTAATAACTGCATTAGCTCATCTTCTGAAATCACGGTAACACCGAGGGATTGCGCTTTTTCCAACTTGCTGCCAGCTGCTTCTCCCGCTACAACAAAATCCGTTTTTTTAGACACCGAGCCTATCACTTTACCGCCAGCCGCTTCAATCAGCGCGCCCGCTTCATCACGACTTAAGGTGGGCAAGGTGCCGGTCAGCACAAAACTTTTACCTGCGACGGCTTCGATGTGCTGGGCGGGTGCTTCCCCCGCCTCCCATCGGACGCCAACCGCTATTAACTGTTCAACACCCTCCCTGTTATGGGGCTGATCAAAGAACTGTCTGATCGAGGATGCAACAACCGGGCCTACATCTCTGACCGCCAACAGTTGTTCCTCGGAGGCGTCCATGAGCTGTTGGATGTCAGGAAACTGGCGCGCCAGATCTTTTGCTGTCGTTTCACCCACATGGCGAATACCCAGCGCAAAAATAAAACGGGCCAGGGTGGTGTTTTTGGCTTTATCCAGTGATTCGATCAGGTTTTGAGCAGATTTTTCGCCCATGCGATCAAGCGCGGCCAGGTTTAAGAGCCCAAGCCTGAAC
>DAITMV010000099.1:0-10503 GCA_036834985.1 Burkholderiaceae bacterium
ACACCACAGCCAGCACAACAGCCAACATCAGCAAAGCAACCATTGCTGGTGTGACCGGGATTACCGCCAGCAACAAAACCTATGATGCAACAACGGCAGCGACGCTGAGCACCACCAATGCCGCCTTTACCGGAAAAATCGGTAACGATGTATTAAGCGTAAGCGCTGCAACGGGCGCATTCACCGATAAAAACGCCGCTACCGGCAAAACCGTCAACATCGCTGGAATTAGCCTGGCCGGTACCGACGCAGGTAACTACACGCTGACCAACGCCACGGGCAGCACTATTGCGAATATCACCACCAAAGATATCACTGCAGTGACAGGCATCACCGCAGACAACAAAAACTTTGATGGCACAACCCGTGTGGTACTAAATCTGAGCGGTGCGTCATTAAATGGTTTATTGACGGGTGACGCCCTCCAGGTATCTGCCGCACAGGGCGCTTTTGACAGCCCCAATGCGGGTGTCGCAAAGCCGGTCTCCATCACCGGTATCCAATTAAGCGGGCAAGACGTTACCAACTACCGTTTGGTCAACAACACGGCCAGCACCACGGCCACGATTGATCAACCGGTTCAACCCACGGTCACAGGGCCGGTGATCCAGTTGGCGGTTGCTCCGTCGCAACAGCAGGATGGTCGTACCTTGCAGGCTCAACAAGGGTTGGGAACCCCTGGCGTGGCAGCGTCAGTGAACGTACCGCAGCCTGGGCCTACAGTCACCGGTAATACAGGTTCTGGCGGACTGGTGTTTGTGTCTCCCGAGGTGAACTTTGTCGCTGGCGGACCGGCGTCGGGCCCTGTTGGACAAAATGGCGCTTCCTCGACCACTCCGTCCAGCGCTCCACAGTCAGGCCCCGTGGCAGGACGAGATGCATTGGGCTTTATGCGTGTGATGGTGCTCAATGGCGGTGTCAATTATGTGGGTACTCCCAACAAATAGATTTACTAAACGGGCAATACATACTATTTATATGTGGGCTTAAAAACCGCCAAGAACTTTTACGATCTATTCATAATGAAAAAAATGTTTAAAACCAGCCTTCTCGCTGCAAGCATCACATGCGCCATCAGTAACGCCGCTTACGCTCAGACGGCCCCAGATGCAGGCCGCACCTTGCAGCAAGCGCCCCGTACTCTGGATGTTCCGACCGACAAGCCCGGCTTGCGCTTCGATATTCCCTCTACCACCAGCACGGTGGCACCGGGTGGCGCTCAGGTCACGCTCAGCTCCATTCGGTTTGAAGGCAATACGGTTTTTGATCAAGCCACGCTGCTGCGTGTGCTTGGGGATGGCGTGTATAAAGCGCCGCTTGATTTATCCCAAATCGTGGAGCTAGCCGATCGCTTGACCCTCTTTTACCAGTCCTCAGGCTATCCGTTTGCCAAGGTGTTTGTACCGGCCCAATCCATGAGCCAAGGCATATTGAACCTGCAGGTGGTTGAGGGTCGCTATGGGGCGATATCGGTGCAGGGTGATGCCGATGTAGTCAAAGCGGTGTCGGGTGTATTGAGTGATTTGCAAACCGGGCAGGTGATTGAATCGAACCGCTTGGAGCGCAGCACGCTGATTGCCTCCGATTTACCCGGTGTTCAGATCGAACCCTTGATGCGTCCTGGGCAGGCCATCGGCCAAGGTGACCTGGTCATGAGTACCCGCTCAACCCGAGGCCTAAGCGGTGATGCCGGCGTGGATAATTTTGGTGGCCGTTACACCGGGCAAAACCGGTTGCGACTGAACGCGCAATACGACAGCCCCTTTATGGTGGGTGATCAGATTCAATGGCGCAGCCTGGTGACCGATGAGTCCTTGTTATTGGGGTCATTGGCCTACAGCTTGCCCGTCGGCAACAGCGGCCTGCGGGCCCTGGCCTCGGTCTCTCATACCAAGTACGAACTGGGTAAACAGTTTGAAGCCTTAAAGGCCAACGGCACGGCAGATATCGCCAGTGCAGGCGCAAGTTATCCGATCGTGCGTTCACAAAAAGCCAACCTGACGCTGTCGGGGCAAATTCAGCATAAGCGCTTAAACGACAAACAGGACAGTGTGTCATTAAACACCCTCAAGTCCAGCGATAGCGTGCCACTGACGCTCAGCTTTGATATCCGGGACCAACTGGCGGGTGTCAGCGGCTTAACGTATGGTGCCGCAACTTACACCACAGGGCGCTTGCATCTGGATCAGCCCTTGACCACCGTGGATCAAACCTCGGCCAAAACTGCGGGCTCGTTCCAGAAAATCAACCTTGATATTGCACGTATCCAATCGATCAGCGGTCCATGGAGTGTTTACGCACGGGCATCGGCTCAGTACAGCAACAAGAATCTGGATTCCTCCGAAGGCTTTAGCTTGGGCGGGGCGACCGGCGTCCGGGCGTATCCGTCGGGCGAAGCGTTTGGGGATGAAGGTTACTTTGGCCAGCTTGAGCTTCGTTATGCCCTGGGTACCGTGACTCCTTACGCATTCTTTGATTCAGGAGAGGTAACAATTCGTCGTTCACCGTTTACGGCGGATGTTAACCGAAGGACCATTGCCGGCGCTGGCGCCGGGGCCCGTTATGCAGATGGCCCGTGGAGTGTGGATGGTTTTGTTGCCTGGCGCACTGAGGGGGGCAAACCCACCTCTGACACCCTGGATCGGCATCCGCGGGCCTGGGTGACAGGCGGATATCGCTTTTAAGCAGTCCCCAGGAGGCGCTGCAAGGAATGAGTCATGCGAGCCATTCAGATTGTATTGATTACATGCACTATCTTTGCAACGAGTATCGGTATAGTCTGGGGACAAACCCAAAACAAGGGTGTCCCCTACAATTCGCCCATACCTTTACCGCCGCGCTCAAGTATTCAAGCAACCATCTCTCAGGCCTCCAGAGAGTTGATGAAGGAAATGCCCCCGCTTGAAAAACCCCTGCATGTAAAGATTTGCCTGTTCGATTTGCTGGGCCGCGGTGGGCCGGTGTACTCCATCGCTCAAGACGTGGTCCTGGAGGCACAGCGATGGAATGTCTTTGCTGAACTAATCCCGTTTAATAACGAAACCGTGGCTGCCAATTCATTTAAGGCGGGTGTGTGTGATGCGGTCGGCATGTCCACGTTACGCGCAAAAAAATTCAATCCGTTTATGGGTAGTCTGGATGCCGTTGGGGCGCTTCCAAGCTATGAGCATGTCAAGACAGCTCTGATGTTGCTGATGGGAAGCGATAAGCTGTATGACAAATCCATCCATGGCCAATACCAGGTGGTGGGTATGGCCCCGCTGGGTGCTGCGTATGTCATGGTCAATGACAGGGCGATCAACTCTATCGAAAAAGCCGCGGGAAAAAAGGTGGCTGTACTGGAGTGGGACAGCAGCCAAACCAAGATGGTACAGCAGTTGGGCGCTCAGGCTATTCCATGCGATATCACCAATTTCTCGACCCGCTTTAACAATGGTGAGGTTGATATTATTGCATCGCCAGCCGCGGCATTTGGTCCGCTGGAGTTATACAAAGGCATGGGGACCAAGGGTGCAATTTTTGATATGCCGCTCATACAGATTACCGGATCGGCCATTATCAACAGAGGCAAGTTTGAAAAGGAAATCCCCGATCTGGACGATCGAATCAAAAAGCTGCGCCGTTTTGGATTGCGTTATCTCGATCAAGGGATTGAGGTCATTCAAAAAATTGAACGCACAATACCTGCCCGATACTGGATGAAAATCGAAGAGCCTGAACGTTCCAAGTATCAGCAGATGATGGGACTGGCTCGTCAGCAAATGACGGCTGAGGGGGTCTACGATCCGCTTATGATGCAGCTGTTGCGAAAGGTGCGGTGCCGCCATGACCCCAAAGACGCGGAGTGCACCGCGTCGCCGTGATTAGAGTCAATCACATCCCTTACATGCTTGCTTTCTTAAGGCTGGCCGAAACTCTTAAGTCTTGACCGTTCTACAGCCTATCTCTTGCGAACACGCAAACCTACAATGAATCGCAATCTGGCATATAAAAAAATAGATCAATGACCCAATATGATTTTGTGGTGGTGGGGGCGGGCTCGTCAGGCTGCGTTCTAGCCAACAGGCTGACCGAGAACGGCAAATACACGGTATTACTGCTTGAGGCAGGCCCTAGCGACAAAGCGAACCCGCTCATTCACATGCCCGCTGGTATGGCCGGTCTGATGCACAGCCGTCAATACAACTGGCGGTTTTGGACAACGCCGCAAACCCACTTGAACAATCGGGTCATGTTTCAACCGCGTGGTAAAACACTGGGTGGGTCCAGTTCGATCAATGCCTGTGTATACATTCGCGGCCATGCCAGCGACTTTGATCACTGGGCTGCGCTGGGTTGCAGCGGCTGGTCGTATGAGGAGGTGCTCCCTTATTTCAAAAAGTCTGAATGCTATGAACCCATTGGCCTTTCAACGAACAACCATCCACACAATCTCAAACGGTTTCACGGTGCCCACGGCCCGTTGAGTGTCACCGCTCCTTGCCATCGGAACCCGATCTCGCTGGCCTTTGTGGAGGCAGGGGTTCAAGCGGGCTATGCAAGAAACGATGATTTTAATGGCGCTCAACAGGGGGGTGTAGGCACCTACTACGCCTACCACAAGGACGGGCAACGCTGGAGTAATGCCAGTGCCTATGTGTGGCCGGTGATGTCCCGACCCAATCTGACCGTGGTGACCCGTGCGCAGGTGACCCGGGTTTTCATCGAGGGGGGTAGGGCGTCTGGTGTGGAATACCGTTATCAGGGCAAGCTGTGTCAGGCCCAGGCCAACAAGGAGGTGCTTTTGAGTGGGGGTGCATTTAACTCGCCTCATGTACTCATGCTCTCTGGCATTGGTCCACGGCAGGAGCTGTCAGCCCACGGTATTCCGGTGATTCATGATTTACCGGGGGTGGGCCAACATTTACAGGATCATCTGGATGTATTTTTGGTGATGGGCACCCGCAATCGCTTGCCGATTTCGTTCCATCCGTTGTCATGGTTGCGCTGGATGCTTGAGTTAACTAAATACGTGCTCTTTAAACGTGGTGAGCTTTGCAGCAACCTCGCCGAGGCCGGTGGCTTTGTCAGGTCCTCGCCTGAGGAATTGATCGAAGATTTGCAGTTGCATGCGGTGCCCTTGCCGGCCACCCGCCATGGGCTGAACCTATGGCCTCTGTTTAAACGCTATGCGTATTCCATCATGGTGTACGACCTGCGTCCGCTCTCAAGAGGGCAGGTCAGACTCAAGAGTTCCGACCCCGCAGACGTGCCACTGATCGATCCGAATTACGGAGAGTATCCAAGAGACATTCAGCGACTGGTCAAAGGTATCCGAATTGCTCGCCATATCGCTAGTCAGCCAGCGCTTGCCGGTATGAACCGCCAGGAAATTGCACCTAGCCCACATTTGCAAAGCGATGAGGAGTTGGAACAGTGGGTCAGACAAACTGCCGAGACAGCCTACCACCCGGTGGGCACCTGCAAAATGGGTACGGATGACATGGCAGTGGTGGACAGCCGACTTCGAGTGCATGGTCTAGCAGGTTTGCGGGTCGTTGACTGCTCGATCATGCCCACGCTGATCGGTGGTAATACCAACGCGGCAGCCACCATGATTGGAGAAAAGGCGGCTGCCATGATTCTGGAAGATCACTGCCCAACATCAGGCTAGGTTTCAAACACCACCGGCGATCTTTGGGATAACCACGCGCTGGCCTTGGGCAAATAGCGGCCCTCAATCAGGTTACGCTTGATTTTCATGGTCGGTGTCAGCAAACCGTTTTCCATGGACCAGAGGTCTTTGACAACCACCAGACAGGCCAGCTTTTCATGCGCTTCCACGTGTTGGTTAACGTGCCGTATCAGCGCCTCCAGCTGTTCTGCGATGGTGCTTTTTTCCTCGTTATTGGCAGCCAGCATTCGCTGCGCACTCTGTGACAGCATGATCAGGCCAATCGGTTGATTTAAGCTGGGCCCCGTGACGCAGACGGCTTCGACCAATACGTTGCCGGCGAGCAGATTTTCGATGGGGACCGGTGCGACATATTTACCCTTGCTGGTTTTGAATAATTCCTTGATTCGACCGGTGATTTTTAATCGGTTATCTGAATCGGTCTGACCCATATCGCCGGTTTTTAAAAATCCGTCCTCGGTAAAAGCCAAGGCGGTCAGCTCGGGGTTGTTGTAGTAGCCAGCCATGTTGGCGGGGCTTTTGACCAAAACCTCTCCCTCGTCAGAAATCCGACATTCCACGCCGGGGTAGGGGGCCCCGACATATCCTTCCTTGTTATCTCCGGGGCGATTCCCATGGGAGTATGCAAAGTTCTCGGTCATGGCGTAGCCCTCCAGTAATTCAAGGCCAAGCTCCCGGTACCAGTTGATTAGTGTCGGTGCCAATGGGGCCGACCCGCTCAAGGCTAAGCGCACGTGCTGCAAACCGAGCTTTGCGAGGATACGACGCTTGACCACACCGGATAACACGGGTGTGGCAAACAGGATGGACTGCAGTCGCGGTGATAGCTTTTGAGAGATGCCGTTGTAGAACCGCGTCCACAAGCGAGGTACAGAAAAAAACAAAGTGGGCTTGGCGCGATTCAAATCCTGTAGGAAGGTATCGAGGTTGTAAGCGAAGAACACCGAAATGCCGTAATACAGCGAACTCGTTTGAACGATGGCTCGCTCGGCGGCGTGGGCCAAGTGCAGGTAGCTGAGCATGCGATCGTCCCCCCGCAGACAGAGGGTATTTGCGATGCCATTCACCGCCGCAACCATGGCACCAAAGGTGATCATCACCCCTTTGGGCTGACCGGTGCTGCCCGATGTGTAGATGATGGTGGCCAACTCGTGTTGGCTGCGCTTGACCGGACTTGACGTCGGTTCAATGGATGCAATCACATCATTCCACGTCACGCCCTCAATGGCAGGTGCTAATGGTAAGCATACCTTGCGTATCTCGGCGGGTATACCGGCTTGCACAATGGGCCATAGCTCGTCCATTTTGCCGACAAACAGCAGCTCGGCCTGACTATGCTCAAGAACGTAGTGCGCGGTGTCTGCATTGACCGTAGGGTAGATGGGGACCGAGATGTGTCCCGCCATCCAGATGGCCAGGTCGGCCATGATCCAGTGGGCGCTGTTCTTTCCTAAAATGCCAATCCTGCTGTGTGCCGGTAGGTTCAGGGACTGAAGGTAGGCGGCCATGCGTTTAACTTCATCATTGACCTCAGACCAGGTGTATTCAATCACGTCAGTGACATTGACGGGCTGCGTGAGATACACAGTGGTTGGTTTGATGTGAGCCCAATGCGCAAGGCAATCAAGCAGGGTTTCAAACGTGGCATTGGGGTGTGAAGTCAACGGGTGCTCCTTTTTGGTCATGTTGTTTTCAAAAGCAGACAGAGACTCTACTCGGAAATATTTCCGCACAGACAGCGTCTTTTTACTGAATAATGTCGTTGGCCGAATTCAACAAGTATTGACCGAATTGGCCCCAATTTTTTGCCGATCATTCGGTGCGGTTTTTTCTCGCCCCATCACCCTTGTTAAATTTTCAGTGAATAAATTGCGTCCATCCGACTACAACTTGCCGACGTGCTACAGCATTTATTTGGCTTTTGTGGATGACTATCTGCGGGAATTGGGTCAAGACAGTGCCTTGGTGTTCAGAGCCGCCGGGGTTGATCATCTGGAAACCCTGTTAAGCAATCCCAGGATATCGTTGGAGGTGTTGGCCAAAGTGTATGGCAGGGTCTACCAATACCAACGTTTGCCGGGGTTTTTTATCGAACTGGGTAAACGCATCCCTGTGACAGCGCACGGTAGTTTAGGCGTGACTTTCATGGTGTGTACCGATCTGCGCGCCGTGATGCACACCCTTCAGCGTTTTACTGAAATTGCATTGCCCATGGTCAAGATAGAGCTGTTTGAGGATGGAGATTTCGCTGAGGTGTCTGTTTCGGTCTCCGTCGCATGCCCGCATTTTCGGGCAGCCCTGATTGAATCGATTGCGTCGCACATCATCACGTGTATTCAGACGCTCACGTCGTCAGACCTTCGTCCCACCAAGCTGACCTTTCAACAAAGTGCTCCGCCCTACGCTGAATTATTCAAGCCCCTGGCGCATGAGCGGGTTGCGTTTGATGCGGTCAGAAACTCCCTGTTTTTTCACTCGTCAGTGCTTGAGCAACCAATTAAAACCGCGAACAAGCTCAACGAGACGCTGTTGGTCAAACAGTGCATCGAAGAGCTTCTAAGCTTGCAAACCCAGGTGGGTCTTGTGAGTCGCGTTCGGGAGTTGATTGCACTGACATTGACTGAACAACCCAGCGCCCAATTGATCGCTGGCAAAATGTCGATGTCAGAAAGAAGTTTGCGACGGCATTTGAATGCGGAGTCGGTCAGTTTCAGGGACTTGCTCAAGCAGGTTCGCCATCAAATGGCCTGCCATTATTTAACTCATACCCAAATGAGTATCAAAGATATCTCAAAGCACCTGGGCTATAGCGAAGCTGCAAGTTTTAGTCAGTCGTTCAGTCAGCTCACAGGGCAATCACCACGTCAATGGCGAAACCGTTCAAATTGATTGACCACTTAAAAGTTATAAATTGTTAAATTCGACTTATGGCGTATTTTGTATGCCGCCGGGTTAATTCTTTTTAACAATTGTTTCTTTTTATTCTAAAAAATTCACAATCCATCCCATAAATCTAGTCTTTTAAGGGGTCGGCGTATTATTTTACCCCCCAAAAAGGTTGAAGTCTTATACATGTCAATTATGAATTGAGATGCAAAAATCCTCTTTCTTTGTTAAATGATTTTTTTAAAAATTAATTAACATTAAGTTCATTCAATAGCTTGGGGCATCGCGCGATCCCTCTGCTTGTAATCCTTTCAATCCGGTGGGCTAGATGGCCTGCGCCTTTTCCCATAGGAATGGACAATGACGCGTCGCCCCCATCGCGAAGCATTTTTGCTCGCCGTTTTTTCATTGAGCACAGCCCCTTCACACGCCCAACAGGCGGTGGTGCAAGCGCCCGATCCGGGTCAGTTGCTTCGCCAGGAACAACCTTTTCGATTACCTGATTTACCCAGTACAGAACTGCCAGCGACGTTACCTCGACCTATCCGTGAGGTAGTGCCAGTGACTCCTGGCGGTGTTGCCATCGACGTGCGCGGATTTCGGTTCGAGGGGCTGACGGTGATGACATCTGACGAGGCGCAGGCCTTGGTGGCTTCATCGGTTGGGCAATCCCTGACATTTTCTCAGTTACTCGATCTGGCCTCGCTTATTACCTCGGAGCTGACCCATCGTGGTTACTTTCTGGCGCAGGTGATACTGCCTCCACAGGATGTGGCCGAGGGCATCGTGAACTTCAAGGTCATTGAGGGGGCGTTGTCGACAGGTGATTCGGCTATTCACGTTGACAGTGAAAGACCCAAGTCGAGCCAATTTATTGGTGGTGTGTTGTCCGAAGCTGTCGGTCCTGGCCCTGTGCAAGAGCAACGCCTGGAACGCGGCATTTTGATTTTGAATGATTTACCCGGTGTCAACGCGACGGTGACGTTGCAGCCGGGTCAGCAGTCTGAAACTGCGAGCTTGGATGTTGCACTCAAGAGCACACCGCTGGTGCGCGGCAGTGCCAGCATGGACACATTTGGCAACCGATACACTGGCAGCATTCGCGCGGGTGTGAGTCTGTTTCTTGATAATTTAACTGGGCGAGCCGATCAGGTCAGCGCGACGGCAGTCAAGGCGCTGGACGGCAATTCCGAATTTACCCGATTGTCCTACCTGACGCCCGTTGGTTATAGCAGTCTGCAGGTCGGTGTCAATACCTCTTATCTTACGTACGGCGTTGGACGTGATCTTGCCAGTTTGAACACCAAGGGTACCGCTTCCACGCGGGGATTGGTTGCGAGGTATTCATGGGTTCGCTCACGACTTAAAAACCTTTATCTGAACGCAACGCTTGAAGACAAAACGCTCCGAAGCGGTGTGCCCGCTGGCGCACTGACCGATAAGCGGGTCACGTTTTCCACGGTAGGGCTGAACGGCGACTTGATCGACCAATTCCTGGGCGGTGGGATTACGGCCACCAGTATTGTTGTTGGTCAGGGTCGGCTTGACCTGGATGCGCTGTCTGTGGTCAAGACAGCCGATGCATCGGATAACGGCTTTAAGACTCAAGGTACGTATCAACGCGTCAACTACAGCCTGAATCGATTTCAGACCCTGCAGACCAACACAATGCTGCAATTGAGCGTGTCAGGACAATACGCAGACCGCAATCTGGATTCCTCCGAAAAAATGAGTCTCGGTGGCCCATTGGCTGTGCGGGCGTATCCCGCCGGCGAAGCCCTCGGAGATCGCGGATTTGTGGCAACAGCCGAGATTCGTACCGTGATTGCCAAATCGGTCAGGTTCGAGGGGTTCACCGTGGGCGACATACAGGTCGCAGCCTTCTATGACCAGGGTCGGATTCAACAGTACACGACGGCCAACGCTGCCTTGACGACACCCAA
>DAITMV010000100.1:0-10335 GCA_036834985.1 Burkholderiaceae bacterium
TCACGCAGCCGAGAGAGCATGCCCCGTTGATGACTTGGGACCTTATGAAAAACATCAATATTGGCGCCGATGATCTTGCGAGCGTCAAATTGTGGAAGGTCTTTCTTGATGTCGGATTCAACCTCAGTCAGCATTTGAGACAGCGAACGGTTCATGTAGACGATGTTGTAATCAGCATCTGCAATCATCACGTTGGTGGCCACCGCTTCAAGTGCCTGCACCTGACGCTGCGCTGAGGACATATCACTTTCCAATGTCCTGAAAGCGTTTGCAACAGGTTCTGACAAGACCGCTTCAGAGCCATTGAGTTGATCTTTTTTGTGTAATTGGGCAAGACACTTTTCCACTGCTTGATCCGCAGCTGTCATTCGCTGGTTAATGCCGGCAATCAACTGGTTGATCGTCTTGGCCAATGCAAGGTTATCGCCGGCACACCCCTCCAGCGACAAAGGACTAATCAGACGACCTGTTTGACTGACTTCGGCCACTTCGATAGCCAGACGTTCGGTCAAAGCAACAACCTGATTGCTTTTTAAAAAATCAAATGCGCCCATAATCATTTCCTGATCTACTGTTTCGGTTTAAAAGTAAGCTGAACTTAAAACTACGTGGCTCTAACACTACCTTTATTATTAATTTATTTTTGTATTACTTTATTGATCTACATCATCTATTGTTCGTACGATGCTGATGATCGCGCGGTAACCTCGCCAATCAGCTTGGGCACATCAATGATCAAAGCAACATCGCCATTGCCCAATATGGTTCCGCCACTGACGGCCTTATGGCCTTCAAACAGCGCACCGAGTGGTTTGATCACGGTCTGCGATTCTCCGTGCAACTGGTCGGCTACAATGCCAGCCGTCACATTGCCAAATCGCACGACAATTACGTTTTCACGCTTGGGTCGGGCACCATGAAAATCAAAGACTGAACGCAGGCGAACATACGGTAAAAACTCGCCACGCAAGTCAAAGTGACTGTCCATCCGATCGCAATCAGCACCATCGTTATCCAGCTCCAGACACTCACGTACAAACCCCAGCGGGATCACATAGAAAGAGCCGCCAACGCTGATCAGGAATCCGTCGATGATCGCCAAAGTTAAGGGCAAACGGATTTCGAAAGTCGCCCCTTTGCCTGGTGTTGAACGAACCTGAACCGTACCGCGCAAGGCTTCAATATTTCGCTTGACGACATCCATCCCGACACCACGTCCAGAAATGTCAGTCACCTGGTCTGCCGTAGAAAACCCTGGCAGAAAAATCAACTGGTTAACTTCCGCATCGCTCAGATTGGCATCGGCAGCAATCAATCCACGCTCGACTGCTTTTTTGAAAATCTTGTCACGTGCCAAGCCTCGACCATCGTCAGACACTTCAATCACAATGTGTCCGCTGTCATGGTAGGCATTTAAGCCGATACGACCTACGGGTGATTTGCCGGCCAATTCGCGATCAGCTGTAATTTCCAGACCGTGATCGATCGCATTACGCACCAGATGCATCAAGGGGTCGCCAATACGCTCAACAACAGACTTGTCCAGTTCGGTGTCTTCACCAGAAATTTCCAGCTTGATTTGTTTACCCAAGCTCATCGACAGGTCACGAACCACACGCTGGAAGCGCTGGAAAGTTTCGCCGATTTGAACCATGCGCAGACCGAGTGCTCCATCTCGAATTTCTTCAATCAGAGAGGCAACGGAAACGGTTGATTCGAGCATTGCGGTGTCGTTTGAATGCTTGGCTTTTTCTACAGTGCCCGCATTGGCAATGACCAATTCACCCACCAGATTAATCAAAGCATCCAACTTGTCAGCAGGGACACGAATAAATGAGTTAGCAGTCGGCGAGCTATTTTTAGCGGCGGCTTTTGAACTCTTTTTGGACGACTGATTGGCTTTGTCAATGGCAGCCGATGTGCTTTGTGAGCTGGCCATCAATTGCGTTGTAGTTGGTTCGGACTCATCACTCACGCCGTGTGGTGGCTGAGGAAAACCCGTTTCCTGCATCAACACTTGAGCGCGCTCAATCCCTTCAGGCAATTGCTCTACCAGATGGGTCCATTGTTCAGCCGTACAATCGTGAGGAAGGATGATGATTTTGCTTTGCTCGGCAACAAAATCAAACGCCTCTGCGATATCGGCTTCCGACTTATCGGTCACAAACTGCAGTTCATATCCCAGATAACAGCTCTCGGCATCGGCCATGTTAAAGGCAGGTAAGCGGTCCAATACGGGAACCAAAGTACGAATCTCGCCAAAGCTTTCCAGATAGGAGAAAATCGGGCGTGGATCAAATCCGTCGCGAAACGTGCTCTCTGTAAATCGAGCACTGATATGCCATGATTTTTCAGTCGAATCAACGACGGGCGAAGCAACATGGGCAGCTGTCGCCGCGTTGGCCTTGCTGGCAGTACCTCCCACCAGATAAGCACGCAAACGATCCGTCAAACCAGTCTGTATCACTTTTAGTTCAGCCGGCGGCTCGTCAGCAATTTCGCCGCCATCGAGCCAGTCGATCAATGCTGAGGTATGGTCCCGACACTCCAGTACCAGTGTACTCATGGTTTCGTCAAACGATAGCTCACCGTTGCGAACCCGATCCAGCATCGTTTCCAGATCATGTACAAAATGAGTGACGGCTGTAAAACCAAAGATGCCAGCGCTACCTTTGATAGTGTGAGCTGCACGGAAAGCCGCATTCAGGATTTCGCGATCCGTTGGATTTTGCTCCAGTTGCAGCACATAGGTCTCCACCTCGCCAAGCAGCTGTCGTGCTTCGGTGAAGAATACTTCCTTGGCTGCATCTAAATTGATATCAAGTGCCATGAGTTATCCTGTTAAGACAGTTCTACGCCAGATTGAATCCACTGGGTCAAGGCCAGGCGACTGGCCTGGGTCAGCACATTGCCGTGCGGATTGCGCCAGCGAACCCGATTGGTCGTCTCTGGATCCAGTTGCAAAATGGTCAATAGCTGCAAGCCGGCCGTGTCGATATCTTCGCAGGCCTGCAAATCGAGGCTGATTGTTGAGTGAGCGGACAGCAGACTTTTAATCTGGTCGGACAAACCACCACACTCCGAGATGGTCAGGGAGGTCACCGGCAAAACATTGCCAGCCGTTGCGTCTTGTACAAACTGTGGTGCTTGAATGTGGTCTTGTTCCACATCCTGAATAACGGTATCACTCATCATGGCCTCCTCGGGCGTTCATTTATGCGGGTATCAGTTTGTTAACGGCAGCCAGCATCTGCTCAGGCTTAAATGGCTTGACCATCCACGCTTTCAGACCGGCCGCCTGCCCCTCTGCTTTTAATTTCTCGTCGGATTCTGTGGTCAACATGATGATGGGGACAAATTTGTACGTCGCCAGCTTTTTGACTTCGCGTACAAAGCTCAGGCCATCCATATTCGGCATGTTCAGATCACTGACAATCAGATGTACTTTGCGGCCATCCAGCTTGGTCAGTGCATCTTTGCCATCGCATCCTTCCACCACATCAAAGCCCTGGCTCTTGAGTGTCATCGCCACAACTTGTCGCAAGGAAGTGGAATCGTCTACAACTAAAATAGTTTTGCTCATAATTTTGTCTAATCAGAAAAAGGTAATTTCTTCGTCATCGGCAGCCGGTGCAGCCACTGCTGCAGTGGCGGTGCTGCTGACAGCCCTGTGATTGACGCGCTCCTCAGCCATCGTGTAATGCTTGGCAAGAATATGCATCAGCTCTGCCACATCAATATGCACTTGCTGGGTACGAATCTGCTCTTGTAATCCCTTCAAACTATGGTCTACATGGCCGATAATCTGTGACACGCGATCCTGAAACTGAAAGTGAACGACTGCGTTATTCAACGCCGACGATACTTGATGGGTGTTGTGCAATATCGATTCGCTGGCCTGATGTAACGGTTCAGTCACTGCACCAAATTGCTTAACCACCGATTCGGTAGTCTGGCGTGCATAGTCCAATAATTTAAAATCTGATGCCTGCATGCGAACCGCGCCTTCACCTGCCTTGCGCGCCGCGTTGGCGATAAAGTGAACACGCTCGCGAATACGGTGGCCCGTTTCAGCAGACAGCATCGACAACTTGCGCACTTCATCAGCCACAATCGAAAAGCCTCGACCCTCTTCACCGGCTCGGGCCGCTTCAATAGCAGCATTAAGCGCCAACAAGTTGGTTTTGGCGGCTAGGTCTTCGACGGAGCTGGCCATTTTGGCCAACTCTTCGGTGGAGCTGACAAACGATTTGACCTCTTCGAACATGCCGGACTTTTCGTCCAACGCCTTGGAAATACTGCCCAGCATCTGATCCAACGCCGCTGATACGCGCTGTTCCAAGCCGCCACCGTCCGTGCCATGCCCTGACTCACCCAGAGTTTTTGCGGCCGAACTGGCAATTTGTGTCGTTTGATTCAGGGTTTTATGGATACTGCCAAACGCTTCGGTCAGTTCGATAATGCCCTGCTCCATTTGCTTGTTGGCGGTAGAGAGTTGATTACTCAACGTGGGCACCCATTCGGACTCAATGGCGTGTAATTGCTCGCCCAGTCGGTCGGTTGCCTCCTGATCGGCCTGCTGTGCCGCTTGGATCAATGCCTTCTGATGCAAGGCCTGCACGCGATGAAGGGTTCCGGAAAACCCCAGATACGCGGCACCCACAGTGACCCACAGGGTTACCAAGGCAAGACCCACGCTGTAGAACATCATGCCCTGATACAGCAACGCCCCGCTGGCAACGGATCCCATCAGCCCGAATGCCAATAAATACCAATGCGGACGCAGCACGGAAATAGGTGCAGCAGTATTCATTGAATAACCCCTTTATATGCAACGGTTGTCTTATCTGCGGTCGATGGAGGAACCGGATCCAGCGCCTCGTACCAGCCGGACTCCAGAAATCGGATCGAGCCTGCCCACCAGCGCTCCAGCCATGGCTGGCGATCTGAAGGCTTCGTATCAAGGGGGGATAAATGGCCCATAGCCACCTCACAAAAATTCGATTTGAATGTAAATCGTCTTATGGAGAAGTGTGATACAGACTGAAAAATCTCAATCGAGGAAAAGCCCGTGATTTAAAGGTCAATTTCGGGCTATGTTCCAGAAGTTTGAAGGAATGGGGAAGGCTCATTTAGGGAGCTTTAGAATGCAAAAGGGCTGTACTTACAGCCCTTTTACGTTAAACAATGTTAAATGTAACTTATGGTTTGGATGATCCTTTAAAGCGTTCGACCAGCTCGCCCACCACCCCTCGGCGGAAAACCAGCACGCTGATGACAAAGATGGCGCCAGTGGCAATGGTGCTCCAGGACCCCAAACTCGCCAGGTAATCCTGCAACCCCACCACAATCGCTGCACCCACCACGGGACCAAACCGGGTACCCAGTCCGCCCAGCAAGGTCATGAGCACCACCTCACCCGACATATGCCAGTGCACATCGGTCAGTGTTGCCAGTTGAAAGACCAGCGACTTGGTCGACCCGGCTAAACCGGCCAAACTGGCCGACAACACAAAAGCCAGCAATTTGAAACGATCCACATCGTAGCCTAAGGAAATGGCACGTGGCTCGTTTTCACGGATCGCCTTCAGAACCTGACCAAAGGGAGAATGCACAGCCCGCACCACGATGGCAAAGCCCGCCACAAATATTGCCAACACAAAGTAATACATCGAGGTGTCGTTACTCAGGTCAATCCAACCCAGAAAATGGCCGCGAGGTACGCCTTGTATACCGTCCTCACCGTGGGTGAAAGGAAACTGAATGGCCATGAAATACACCATTTGCGACAGGGCCAGGGTGATCATCGCAAAGTAAATGCCTTGCCGCCGAATGGCCAAACCGCCAACCAACAGACCCAGGACAGCAGCCACGGCCACTCCAGCGAGGATGCCCAGCTCGGGCCCCAACCCCATCTCCTTACATACATACGAGGTAATATACGCAGAGCTTCCAAAAAAAGCCGCATGACCAAACGACAACAGTCCGGTATAACCGAGCAACAGATTGAAGGCGACCGCAAACAGGGCAAAACACAGTACCTTCATCAGGAAGACGACGTAAATCACCCCCTGAAAAGGCAAGGCCAATGCAATCAGCAACAGCGCCCACTGCCAGCGATCCGACATCCACCAGGAACCCGATGAGGGTGCATGTGCCATGCTTATTTCTCCTTTCCGAATAAACCAGCCGGACGAATCAGCAGCACAATCGACATGATGACAAAGATCACAACACTGGAGGCCTCGGCATAAAACACCTTGGTGAGGCCCTCAATAACGCCCAGCGACAATCCGGTGATGATGGACCCCATGATCGAGCCCATCCCTCCGATGACCACCACCGCAAACACCACGATAATAAGATTTGACCCCATCAGCGGGTTGACCTGAAACACGGGGGCAGCCAGCACGCCTGCAAAGCCGGCCAATCCGGCACCAAAAGCATAGGTAGCCGTAATCATCAACGGCACGTTGACGCCAAACGCCTGCAATAACTTGGGGTTTTCCGTCCCGGCCCGCAGCAAGGCGCCCAGCTTTGTTTTTTCAATCACAAACCAGGACGCAAAACACACGGTCACCGATGCAACAATCACCCATACCCGGTACTTTGGCAGGACAAGCTCCAAAGACTCCATCCTGAAAACACCGGTCAGAGCCTCTGGGACATCGTAACTTTCACCTGAAATGCCGTACCAATTACGGAACATGCCCTCGACAACCAACGCCAGACCGAACGTCAGCAACAAGCCGTACAAATGATCCAGATGGTAGAGTCTGCGCAGCATGAACCGCTCGATCAACACGCTAAAAGCCGCCACCACCAGGGGCGCTGCCACGAGGGCCACCCAGTAGTTCACCTGGAAATCCGGTTGCCCAATCCACTCGCCGAGCTTGTTTAACCCCAGCCACGCCACAAATGCACCCATCATGTATTGGGCACCGTGAGTAAAGTTTATGATGTTGAGCAAACCAAAAATAATCGCCAGCCCCAGGCTCAGAATGGCGTAAAACGACCCGTTGATCAGCCCAACCAGCAGTTGGGCGACCAATGCCTGAGGTGTAATACCCAAGGCCTCAAACATTATTTTTTCACCAATTTACACTTGGACTCAGACAGGGGCAAAAAGGCCTCATCACCGGGAATCGTTGCCATCACCTTGTAGTAATCCCAAGGTGTTGTGGACTCTTTAGGTGTCTTGACCTGTAACAGAAGCATGTCGTGGACCAAGCGGCCGTCTTCACGGATCTTGCCCTTGCCAATCACCGGGTCAGAAATGGTCATGGTTTTTAACTGCTTCATCACCGGTGCGGTTTCATCGGTTTTGGCAGCGGCTACTGCACGCAGGTAGTTCAACACCGAAGAATAGGTACCGGCTTGAGCCATGGTAGGCATTTTTTTGTGACGTTCAAAAAAGCGTCGGGACCATTGACGGGCTTTTTCGTCTTGATCCCAGTAAAAGCCCTCGGTCAGATACATACCCTGTGCAGTTTTCAGACCCAGAGAATGGATATCCGAGATAAACATCAGTAAGGGTGCCACGACTTGTTTGCTGCCCATGATACCGAACTCAGAGGCCTGTTTGACGCTGTTGATGGTATCGTTGCCCGCGTTGGCCAAAGCGATCACGTCGGCTTTGGAGGCTTGCGCCTTGAGCAGGAATGATGAGAAATCACTGTTGGGGAACGGATGCTTGACGGATCCGACGACGGTACCACCGTTTTTCTTGATCACTTCGGTTGCATCGCGCTCCAGGGCTGCACCAAACGCGTAATCGGCGGCCAGGAAGAACCAGTTCTTTTTGCCTTGTTTGACCAGTGCCTTGGCAGTCCCTACCGACAGGGCGTGAGTGTCATACATCCAGTGCACGTTGGTGGCTGTGCACTTTTCATTGGTAATCGGTAAAGAGCCTGCGCCGGAGACCAAAGTGATTTTATTTTTTTGTTCGCCCACTTCCATGGCGGCTAAGGCCGTATTGGTCGCGACCAGATCTACGATGACGTCGACCTTGTCCTTGTCGTACCACTCGCGCGCCTTGTTGGCGGCAATATCAGCCTTGTTTTGATGGTCTGCTGAAATGACTTCGATTTTTTTCCCCAGCACCATGCCATCTTTGGAAAAATCTTCAACTGCCATTTTGGCTGCCAGCACCGACCCCTGTCCGGCCAGGTCTGAGTAAATATTGGATAAATCAGTCAACACACCGATGCGCACCACATCATCGGAGACCTGCGCTTGCGCTATTGTTGTAGAAGCCAGCAATGCTGCGGCCATTGCGGTCAGGCGAAGTGGTTTAAGAGTTGTTAACGTGTTGCGCGCGTTCATCATGCCTCCTGCTGTTATTAATTGGCCTTATGCCATTTATGAATACATTGTGTGGTTGCTGCGGGGCTCTCATACCCCGAGCAGCTCCCGCAAGCGATCTGTGCGGTCGGCCAAATCCTTAGCCTCAATGGTCTCGACCACCTGCCCGTGTTCAATCACATAGTGGCGATCCGCCAACGGCGCTGCAAACCTGAAATTCTGTTCAACCAGTACGATCGTATAACCCTTGCTGCGCAGCGTAGTGATGACCTCGGCCAGCTTTTGCACAATCACCGGTGCCAAGCCTTCGGTGATTTCGTCCAGCAACAGCAAACGTGCGCCCGTTCGCAAGATGCGCGCAATCGCCAACATCTGCTGCTCTCCGCCAGACAGTCGCCCACCCGGGCTCTTCTCCCGCTCTTTGAGATTGGGAAACATGCGGTAGATGTCGTCCTGCGCCATCGGGGTTGAACCGACCGCTGGGAGCAGATTTAAATTTTCAAGGGTAGAGAGGCTCGCAAAAATCCCCCGCTCTTCGGGGCAATACCCTACGCCAAGGTGCGCAATCTGGTGAGGAGCCATGTTCACGGTTTGCTGCCCTGCGATCTGAACAGTACCGGTGCGCCGGGAGGTCAAACCCAGAATGGCTTTGAGGGTTGTGGTGCGCCCAGCGCCGTTACGGCCCAGCAAAGTCACCACTTCGCCTTCGGACACCTCTAGATTAATGCCATGCAAAATGTGTGACTCACCATACCAGGCGTTCAGGTCACACACTTTTAATAAGGGAGAACTCATCCGTGCGCCCCCACCAGCTCGGTGGCACCGTGGCCCATGTAGGCCTCCATCACCTGGGGGTTTTTAGACACATCGGCATAGCCGCCCTCAGCAAGGATGGAACCTCGCTGCAAAACGGTGATTTGATCACAGATATCGGCGACCACATTCATATTGTGCTCGACCATCAGGATGGTGCGTCCCTTGGCCACACGTTGTATGAGGTTTTTAACCCGGTCAACATCCTCATGGCCCATGCCCTGCGTGGGCTCGTCCAGCAACATGACTTCAGGCTCCAAGGCCAGCGTGGTCGCAATTTCCAAAGCCCGTTTACGCCCGTAAGGTAATTCAACGGCTTCCAGATGAGCAAAGTCTTGCAAGTCGACCTGGGTCAGCAGTTCAATGGCGCGATTGTTGAGCTTATTCAAGGTACGATCACTGGTCCAGAAATTAAACGAGTTGCCCAAGGCTCGCTGCAACGCCAACCTGACGTTTTCCAAGACAGTCAGATGGGGAAACACGGCAGATATCTGAAATGAACGAATCACACCCCGCTTGGCAATTTGTGCAGGCTTTTCGGTGGTGATATCAATACCGTTAAAGTGAATCGAACCACTGGTCGGGCTGTGGAACTTGGTCAGCAGATTAAATACGGTGGTTTTACCTGCACCGTTAGGGCCGATCAATGCGTGGATCGAGCCTCTGCGCACGGCCAGGTTCACATCACTGACCGCCAAAAAACCCAAAAACGCCTTGGATAAGCCCCGGGTTTGTAAAATCGTCTCACTCATGTCACCAAACCTTGGTGTTTATCGTTGTTGGTCACAAAGTTTCAACGATAAACACCAGCAACAAGTATTGGTGTAAACCCTAGCGATCAGAAAGTCAGCGGCAATTGGTGGGAAATTTCACCTACAGCCGTGGAGATAGGCATGAGCGCTGTGGTGAGTTGGTTGTTTGTCTGCGTCGACAAAATGCTGCCGACGGTTTGATCGTAACCGGTTTGAGCCTGCCCGGCACCCGGACCAAACATGCCGATGATGCTTGGGTAGGCTGCGTGATTGGTCAAAATGGCATTGCTGCTATCACCCCCGGGCACTGCATTGAGCAAGTTTTGCGCAACCAGCCCCGTAACGGGTGCAATCGGGGTTCCGTTGCCACTGCCATCGATGGCCAAGGCACTTTGAGTCACGCCACTTTGCAGTGTGGGATTATTCACGGCGCCAGACGAGCTGACGGTATCGCTTTGCCCCCCCC
>DAITMV010000101.1:0-10120 GCA_036834985.1 Burkholderiaceae bacterium
GTATTGGCGGCAACATCGCCATGAATGCAGGCGGCAAAAAAGCGGTGCTCTGGGGTACTGCGTTGGATAACCTCGCCTGGTGGAGAATGGTTGACCCGCAGGGTAACTGGATGGAAGTGACTCGCCTTGAGCACAACATGGGCAAGATCCATGACGTCGAGTCAGCCACGTTCGAGGTGGTTGTCTCCGACGGAACACGCAAACCCGGCGAAAAAATCCTGCACACCGAACGGCTGGTCATCCCGGGTCGTACCTTCCGCAAAGTGGGCTTGGGTAAGGACGTCACGGATAAATTCCTCGCAGGTTTGCCCGGTATTCAAAAAGAGGGTTGCGATGGTTTGATTACCTCCGCCCGTTGGGTGCTGCACCGCATGCCCAAAAATGTACGAACGGTGTGCCTGGAGTTTTATGGGCAGGCGCGCGATGCCGTGCCTTCGATTGTTGAAATCAAGAACTACCTGGACACGGAGGGTAAGGAACGCGGTGCCATTTTGGCCGGTCTTGAGCATCTGGATGAGCGCTACCTGCGCGCCGTGGGCTACAGCCCCAAATCCAAGCGCGGCAAGTTTCCCAAGATGGTGCTGTTTGGCGATATCGTCGGCGACGATGATGAGGCCGTTGCGCACGCCACTTCGGAGGTGATTCGTCTGGCCAATGGACGCTCGGGCGAAGGGTTTGTTGCCATCAGCCCGGAGGCACGTAAAAAATTCTGGCTCGACCGGGCTCGCACCGCAGCGATTGCCAAGCACACCAATGCCTTTAAAATTAACGAGGATGTGGTGATTCCGCTGCCACGCATGGGTGAGTACACCGATGCGATTGAGCGCATCAACATCGAGTTATCGACCAAGAGCAAATTGCGTTTGCTGGCTGCGCTGGACAGCTATCTGATGACTGATTTGCCGCTGGGCAAAACGGAAGATGCCCAAATCGACAAACTCTCCCGCGATGAAGTGCTCAGCGACCGCCCCCAACAGGCGCGTGAACTGATCGCCCAGGCCCATGAGCGCTGGAGCTGGCTGCTGGCCCATATGGACCTGCCGCTGGTCGATGCAATCGACGCGTTGAACGAGCTGGGTCTGCAAGACCTTGAGGCCGAGTTGCGTAGCCGCCTTCAAACGCAACCGGACGCCCGCGTATTTGACGTGCTGCAAGACCGCACCATTCGCATCAGCTGGAAAAAGGAAGTTCGCACCCCGCTCTACAAGATTTTTACCGGTTCTGCGTACGCCCCCATTCTGGCTGAGCTGATCGAGATCCATAAACGCATTTTGCGCGGTCGTGTGTTTGTGGCTCTGCACATGCACGCGGGTGATGGCAATGTGCATACCAACATTCCGGTCAACTCCGATGACTACGACATGCTGCGTGAGGCCGAGGAGGCCGTGGTTCGCATCATGCAGGTGGCACGCGATCTGGATGGCGTTATTTCCGGCGAGCACGGCATTGGTATTACCAAGTTTGAGTTTCTCACCGAGGACGAGCGCAAGCCGTTTGCTGATTACAAAGCCAAAGTGGATCCCGAAGGCCGCTTTAACAAAGGCAAATTGCTGGCGGGTGCCGATCTGCGTAATGCGTATACCCCCAGCTTTAACCTGATGGGCCACGAAAGCCTGATCATGCAGCAGTCTGATATTGGTGCGATCGCCAATTCAGTCAAAGATTGCCTGCGTTGCGGTAAGTGCAAGCCGGTGTGTTCAACCCATGTGCCACGCGCCAACCTGCTCTATAGCCCACGCAACAAGATTTTGGCCACCTCATTGCTGGTGGAGGCCTTCTTGTATGAGGAGCAAACCCGGCGCGGTATTTCGGTCAAACACTGGGAAGAATTCGAAGATGTAGCCGATCACTGTACCGTGTGCCACAAGTGCGTAACACCTTGCCCGGTTGATATCGACTTTGGTGATGTCTCCATGAACATGCGCGCTTTGCTGCGCAAAATGGGCCAAAAAAGCTTTAATCCGGGCACCTCGGCTGCGATGGCGTTTTTGAATGCCACCGACCCGTCCACCATCAAAATGATGCGCACGGGCATGCTGGAAGTCGGTTTTAAAGCCCAGCGGTTTGCCTATAAAGTGGGCAAGGCCATGGGCCTGATTGATCGCCAGATCGCCAAACCGCCCGCTACCGTCGGCAAGGCATCGATCAAAGAGCAGGTGATCCACTTTATCAACAAGCCCATGCCCGGCAATTTGCCCAAAAAAACCGCGCGTGCCTTGCTTGATATCGAAAACGCAGATTATGTGCCGATCATCCGGGATCCCAAGAAAACCACCTCGGATTCGGAAGCCGTGTTTTACTTCCCTGGTTGCGGCTCCGAGCGCCTCTTCTCACAGGTGGGGCTGGCCACGCAAGCGATGCTCTGGAGTGTGGGCGTGCAAACGGTTCTGCCACCAGGCTACCTGTGCTGCGGTTATCCGCAACGAGGCTCAGGCCAGGCAGATAAAGCGGAGAAAATCATCACGGACAACCGGGTCCTGTTTCACCGCGTGGCCAATACGCTCAACTACCTGGACATCAAAACCGTGGTGGTGTCTTGCGGCACGTGTTATGACCAGTTGCAAGGCTACGAATTTGACAAGATTTTCCCGGGTTGCCGCATCATCGACATTCACGAGTTCCTGATGGAAAAGGGCGTCAAGCTCGATCATGTCACCGGTACACGCTATATGTACCACGACCCCTGCCACAGCCCGATGAAAACCTATGATCCGCTCAAAGTGGTCAACACCTTGATGAACAGCGAAGCGCAGGGCCACAAGGTTGAGAAAAACGACCGCTGCTGCGGCGAGTCGGGTACGTTTGCTGTGTCTCGTCCCGATGTTTCTACGCAAGTGCGTTTCCGCAAGGAAGAAGAAATGCGCAAGGGGGCTGCCAAGTTGCGTGCCATCCCGATTCAGGCCGCAGGTACTGAGGGATCACCGCAAACCGGCGAAAACACTCCGGTCAAAATTCTCACCAGTTGCCCATCGTGCTTGCAGGGCTTGTCGCGCTACTCCAATGACGCTGATTTGCAGGCCGATTACATTGTGGTGGAAATTGCCAAACACACCTTGGGCGAAAACTGGTTGCCCGAGTATGTGGCCCGAGCCAACGACGGTGGCATTGAACGGGTGCTGGTCTGATGACGGCTCCCTGCGAGCTGTGTCAGCACGCTGGCGGCATCGAGTGGTATCGCGATGACCGCCTGCGCGTTGTCCTGGTGCAAGGTGAGGAGGGTCGTCGCTTTCCCGGGTTCATTCGCGTGGTGTGGAATGCGCATGTTCGTGAAATGACCAATCTGCTGCCCGCCGACCGTTCATACCTGATGATGACTGTCTGCAAGGTCGAACAAGCGCTGCGTGATGTGCTGAATCCTACCAAAATCAACCTGGCCAGCTTGGGCAATGTAACGCCTCATCTGCACTGGCATGTGATTCCTCGGTGGGACTCAGATAGCCATTTTCCGGCGCCTGTTTGGGCTCAAGCAGTTAGGGACGGGCAAGTTCAAGTCAGCGCAGGTCAGATCGAACAGCTCAAGACGGCGGTGCTATCTTTATTGTCGGGGGCTTGAGCCCGTAGCTGAGCGGTGGGACGTCCTTATCCGATGGGGCCCCATGGTTGGAGTGAACCAGCCGCTTGGCTGGGAGCAGTGCGACAAATTTACTTCCCTTGCCCAACTCGCTCTTGATGTCCAACATTCCACCGTGGCGGGTCATGACGTGTTTGACAATGGCCAGCCCCAAGCCTGTTCCGCCCGAATCGCGTGAGCGGCCCCGATCGACCCTGTAAAAACGCTCGGTTAGTCGAGGGATGTGGGTTGGCTCAATGCCGATACCGGAGTCCTGCACTTCAAACCGGCCGCGCCCCTGATCATCCACGCCCCAGCGAACCACAATAATGCCCGCCGGTGGGGTGTAGCGGATTGCGTTTGACACCAGGTTGGAAAACGCACTCGCAATTTCGGTTTCCGCTCCCTTGATGTTGATGTGGGTGTCACATTCAAACCGGATGGAGTGTCGACCGCCGGACAATCCCTTGGCTTCGGTTTCCATTCTCTCAAACAGTGGAGCCGTGTGGATGATGTCGTCTACCGGCTGTTGATTGCCCGACTCGAGCGAGGACAGTGTCAGCAAATCCTCGACCAGGCGTTGCATCCGTAAGGCTTGGTCAAACATCATCTGCAGGTATTTGTTGCGCTGCTCTTCCTCAAGAGGAATGTCCTGCATGGTTTCCAAAAAGCCTGAAAGTACCGTCAGCGGGGTTTTTAACTCGTGTGATACGTTGGCCACGAAATCGCGACGCATGCGCTCAAGCTTCTCAAGCTGGGTAATATCGCGGGTCAGCACCAGCGATTGCTGATCGCCGTAGCGCACCATCTGCAGGGAAATAAAACGGTGATTTTGCTTGGGGGCCCGAATCACCAGAGGTTTGTCCCACTGCAGATGGCCCAGATAGTCAGAAAACTCGGGACTGCGGACTAGGTTGATCAAGCGCTGACCGATGTCGGTGCCCAGTTTGATGCCAAAATGATCTTCAGCGGTTTCGTTGCACCACTGAATGCGCAGATCGCTGTCCAGTGTCACCACGCCATCGGGCAGAGCCTGCGCTGCACTGCGAAACGAAATCAGCGCATTGGCCAGCGCCTGTTGCTGCCGCTGGTTTAATCGAAGATTGCGGTAAATCTTGGCGCCGATGTCTTCCCACCAGCCCGACAAGGTAGGCATGTTGTCAAGGCGCAGATCAGAGACCCAACGCATCAGGCGCTGAGCTGAGGCGAACTGGTAGGCCAGCATGATAAGTGCGCCTAGGGCGATGCCCCAGGCGTTACCACGCACGGGCCAGACGCTTTGTCCCACCAAGCTGCAAAAACCAAGAAACAGGGCGGACAGCAGGAGACGAATCAGTATCGCGATCATGGTCTAAATTGTACGTCCTTCCATGCCTGTCGCGCCAACCTGGGGGTCGCAACGGGCCGACTGATCTCTTGTAGCCTGGCGCTGCGCTGCCTTAGTGAATCGACTCTTCACAGGGCGTCACGCTGAAGCGATATCCTGCCCCGCGCACGGTCTCGATATGACGATCGTGTCCAGATGGCGTCAAGGCCTGACGCAGGCGGCGGATATGGACATCCACCGTACGTTCTTCCACAAATACGTGATCACCCCACACCTGGTCAAGCAACTGGGTACGGCTGTGTACGCGCTCTGGATGGGTCATGAAAAAGTGCAGCAGCCGAAACTCGGTTGGGCCAATTTCCAAAGGGCGGCCGTGGCCATTCACACGATGCGTGCCCGGGTCGAGCTTGAGCCCGGCGATGTCAACGGTATCGTCGGTCAACTGGGGAGCGCGGCGGCGCAACACAGCTTTGATGCGCGCCAGTAATTCTTTGGGCGAGAACGGCTTGGTAATGTAGTCATCAGCACCGGCTTCCAGGCCGTCCACTTTGTCCTGCTCGGCAGTGCGGGCGGTCAGCAAAATCACTGGAACGTCTTTGGTCCGCTCCTCAGAGCGCAGTTTTTTGGCAAACTGAATGCCAGTTGAGCCTGGGAGCATCCAGTCGAGCAGCACGAGGTCTGGCAACTCAGCGCGCACCAGTGTGGTCGCTTGCTCGGCATCAGCGGCACGTAACACCTTATGACCCGCAAAGCTCAGGTTAACTGCAATCAACTCAGCAATTGCGGCTTCGTCTTCTACAACCAGTATGGTACTTGCCATTGTGTCCTCAGACAGTTTTACATCGAATGATCACACGGTAATGCAGTTTCGTGACACAGATATGACAATCCCGTGACCTGTCATCTCATCATTCTGAAACATTCGGCGCGGACGCTCTGCCTGCATTCCGTTAAACTTCAGTCTTTGTTGCTCATCACTGAAAGTCAATTATGGCCGGCCTGGATGGAAATACCCCGATTCCCACACAAATCATTGTGCACCAGCAGTCCAAAAAGCTGGAGGTCACGTTTGACAACGGCGCCCACTTTGAGCTGCACTTTGAATTGATGCGTGTCTACTCTCCCTCCGCCGAGGTCAAGGGCCATGGGCCTGGACAGGAAGTTCTCCAAGTCGGCAAGCGGGATGTGGGTATCACCAAGCTGGAGGGCGTGGGACTCTATGCGGTGCAGCCGACATTCTCGGATGGACACGATACTGGCATTTACTCATGGGACTATCTGTTTTGGCTCGGAGAAAATCAGGAGGGCCTGTGGCAGGATTATCTGGCTCGCTTGCAAGCGGCGGGCGCAAGCCGTGAGGGCAATGCACCTGAAAATACGCAGTTTGTTGAGCATTCCACCGGCGGCGGATGCGGGCATCACCACCACTAACAGCACCATTGGATCCATGTACCATGAGCACTACCCATTTCGGTTTTAAAGACGTCCCCGAGGAAGAAAAAGCCAAACGTGTTGCTGAGGTTTTTGACTCGGTTGCCACCAAATACGACGTCATGAACGACCTCATGTCCGCAGGTTTGCACCGTCTGTGGAAGGCCTCCACCATTGCCCAGGCAGGTGCTCGCCCCGGCATGAAAGTACTGGATATTGCAGGCGGTACCGGCGATTTGTCGCGTGAGTTCTTAAAAGCAGTGGGCTCGACCGGGCAGGTGTGGCTGACCGACATCAATGAGTCGATGTTGCGGGTGGGCCGTGACCGATTGCTCAACGAAGGCCGTTTGCCGGTATTTAGCCTGTGTGACGCCGAAAAACTGCCCTTTCCAGACGATTATTTTGACATTGTGACGGTGGCGTTTGGCCTGCGAAACATGACCCACAAGGACATCGCATTGGCCGAAATGCGCCGCGTCGTGCGGCCAGGCGGCAAGGTGCTGGTGCTGGAGTTCTCCAAAGTGGCGGCTCCCTTGGCGCCTTTGTACGATCTGTATTCGTTCCAGGTGTTGCCGCGCGTGGGCAAAATAGTGGCCAACGACAGTGAAAGTTATCGCTATCTGGCTGAGAGCATTCGTATGCACCCCGATCAGGAGACACTCAAGCAAATGATGCTTGACGCGGGTTTTGACCGGGTTAACTACCGAAACTTCACCGCAGGGGTGGTTGCTTTACATCAGGGGATAAAGCTGTAATATACGGCTGGTGTGTATTTGAAACTTTTTGTAACTGGCGCACTCTTAGTACAGTTACCAACCTGATTATCGTTCCGAGGAACCATCATGTTTGCTTTCGGGCATTCCTTTAAAAAATATGTTGTGGGTGCGCTGACCATTTCCATGCTCAGCCTGAGTGTTGTTCCGCTCGATGCACAAGCCAAGCGCTTGGGCGGCAGCAAATCGTTTGGCCGTCAGTCCAGCCAGCCGGTTTCTCCTTCATCTCCAAGCAATATGCAACGTGCGCCTGCGCAACAACAGGCCGCGCCTGCCACTCCACCGAGCCAACCTGCCGCTCAGCCATCCCGCAATCGCTGGATGGGACCGTTAGCCGGTTTGGCCGCGGGTTTGGGAATCGCAGCCTTGATGTCTCACTTTGGCATGGGCGAAGCGTTTGCCGGTATGATGAGCAATGTGTTGTTGATCGGTTTGGCCGTATTTGTAGTGATGTGGCTGGTTCGCCGGTTCCGTGGCACATCGGCCCAACAAGCGCCGCAACCTGCCTACCAGGGCGCTGGTTATGCATCACAGCCGCCCGTTCAGGTGCCAGTCCAGTCCAACGACTCCTTTAAAACCTTGCAGTCCGAGCCTTCAGCCATGAGCCAGTGGGGTAGTGGTGCAGCGCCTGCGCTGGCAGCGGCCTCAGCGCCCGTGATGCAGGTGCCGGCCGGTTTTGATGTAAATGGCTTTTTGGGGTCGGCCAAACAAGTGTTTATTCGCATGCAAAATGCATTTGATGCGTCTGATATCAATGCCTTGCGAGAGTTCACCGCCGATGACGTACTGGCTGAGCTTAAGGCACAAATCGCGGAACGGGGCGCTTCACTCAACAAAACCGACGTGGTCACGCTGCAGGCTGATCTAATCGGATTTGAAACCGATGTGGACGAGTACATCGCGTCCGTGCACTTTTCGGGCATGATCCGTGAAGATGTTGGAGCCGCCGCGGAACCCTTTGAAGAGATCTGGAACCTCAGTCGCCCCGTCAATGGACAAGGCGGTTGGTTACTGGCGGGCATTCAGCACCTGAATTGATTTCCGCAGCTAAGGGTAGGCCTGCACCACGGGTGGTCTGGCCGGTCTGATTGCAGCATCATTAAGGCATCGTACCCTGTGGGTCGGTGCCTTTTTTACGGCAGATTGCCTCATAATAGAAAAAAATTATCTCGATCGCCTCCGTGAACGCATTTTCCTCGTCTTTTAGTCTGGCTGGCCTGTTTCAGCGTGCTGTGTCTGCATTGGGTGGTACCCAGCCTGCATGGATCGCCCAATTGTCCGGGGTGCTCACCGGCTCAGGTTTGAACCTGGGCTTGCCCGTGTCGCTGGCGGTCAATCATCTGTTGGTACGTCACCCGGTGGCGCAGACCAAAGTGGCGCAATTTGAAGGGCAGGTGCTGGCTATACACGTCGGGCCGGCACGGCTAACCTTCGCTGTGCAGGGTGATGGGCTGGTCAAGGCGGTGTCCAATGGCACGGTGGTCGATACCACAATTTCGATGGATTTGACGGCGGTGCCCGTGGTCATGGCCGATCCAACCCTGGCGATGAGCAAGGCCTCTATCGAAGGGTCAATGGAGCTGGCGCAATGCGTGGGTTATCTCATAAAAACCTTGCGTTGGGATCCTGAAGACGACCTAGCGCGCATTGTGGGCGATGAACCCGCTGTTCACCTGATGAACCTGGGCCGGGCCTTGCGCAAGTTGGGGAAGGAACAGTTAAGCCGCACCTCAGAGACCGTTCGTGAATATGTGGTCTATGAGCAATCGATGGTGGTTGAGCAACAGGCGTTTGATGGGTTTGTTGCGGATGTCAAAACCCTTCGCGATGATGTTGCTCGCCTGGAAAAGCGATTCAAGGCGCTTGATCGTGTGACAAGCACACCTAAACAGTCGGATAGTCAGCCGGGTGATTTGGCATGAGTATTCGTATCATCCGATTGATGCGGATCATGGCGGTTGTCCGCCGCTATGGTTTACACGAACTGGCCGTGCATGGTTTACAAAAGCCGTGGCTGGTGCGTTTGTTCCGTCTGGTCAGTTCCAAAAAGGTGTACGAAGGCTCGCGTGGTGAACGCATGCGCAAGGCACTGGAGGAGCTGGGCCCCATTTTTGTGAAGTTCGGTCAGGTGCTCTCGACCCGGCGCGATCTGTTGCCTGCCGACGTCGCTGATGAGTTGGCCATGCTCCAAGATCGGGTTCCACCGTTTGATTCTGCCATGGCAGTTGCGCAAATCGAGCAATCGTTGGGTCGCTCGGTGGATGAAGTCTTTATCGATTTTGAACGTACTCCCGTGGCCAGCGCATCGATTGCCCAAGTGCACTTTGCCACCTTGCGCAGCGGTAACCACGCAGGCCGGCAGGTGGCCGTCAAGGTGTTGCGTCCGGGCATGGGCGAGGTGATCGACAAAGATCTGGCCTTGATGGCCACCGCTGCACGATTCATCGAAAAACTCTCGTCCGACGGCAAGCGCCTCAAGCCTCGCGAGGTGGTGGCCGAGTTCAACAAATACCTGCATGACGAGCTGGACTTGATGCGTGAGGCGGCCAACGCTTCCCAGTTGCGTCGCAACTTTGCACCGGGCTCCTCCGATGGCCGCCTGCTCCGCGTGCCCGAAATGTTCTGGGACTATTGCTCTACCTCCGTGATCGTGATGGAGCGCATGCACGGAGTACCGATTTCACAACTGGACAAACTGCGCGAGATGGGCGTGGATCTGAAGAAGCTGTCTCGTGAAGGGGTGGAGATTTTCTTTACCCAGGTGTTTCGGGACGGGTTTTTCCACGCGGACATGCACCCGGGTAATATTTACGTCGGCGATACCGGGGCTGACTTTGGACGTTACATTGCACTTGATTTCGGCATTGTCGGCACCCTGAGTGATGTGGACAAGCATTACCTGGCGCAGAACTTCATTGCGTTTTTCCGTCAGGATTACAAACGTGTCGCTGAACTGCATGTGCAGTCCGGATGGGTGCCCAATGAGACCCGTATCGAGGAGCTGGAATCGGCGATTCGGGCCTGTATAGAACCTTATTT
>DAITMV010000102.1:0-10098 GCA_036834985.1 Burkholderiaceae bacterium
AATAAAGCGTCCCTCCGGATCGAACTTCTCAGATTGGCTCACCGGGTTGAAAATACGGAAGTAGGGCTGTGCGTCACAGCCGCTGGACGAGGCCCACTGCCACCCGCCGTTATTGGCCGATAAATCAAAGTCATTAAGCAACTCCGCAAAATAGGCCTCTCCCCGACGCCAGTTAATACCCAGGTCTTTCATCAAAAAGCAGGCAGCGACCATCCTCAGGCGGTTGTGCATGTAGCCGGTGGCGTTAAGTTGACGCATCGCAGCGTCGACCAGTGGATAGCCGGTTTTCCCCTCACACCAGGCTTTCAGTAATGTTTGCTCTGTATCGCCGGTTTCCCAGGCAATCGCATCGTATTCGGGGCGGAACGATTCGTGGGTGACGCGCGGATTAAAATGCAGGACGTGAAAATAAAAGTCCCGCCAAATCAATTCGTTAAGCCAGCTCATTGCGCCCTCGCTACCGTGGGCCTGGTAGATGTCCCATGCTTTTTTGGCCGCTTGGCGAATCGACAGCGTACCAAATCTCATGTGCACCGATAAATACGAGACCCCTTTTACAGCCGGAAAGTCGCGGGCCTGTTTGTACTGATCCATGCGTTCTACAAAATCAACAAAGGCATCCTGCGCGCCCGTGGCGCCGGGTTTGAGCGGCAATTGCGACAGGTTTGTCACTTCAAACCCCATCTGCGCCAGCCCCGGAATGTGTGTGGGGGCATCTGCCGGTTTGAGGGCGCTGATGTAGCGCTCGACCGGGTAAGAGGACAAATAAAAACCATTGAGCTTTTTAAGCCATGCATTTTTAAACGGCGTAAAGACCGAGAACGGTTTGCCCGCTTGGGTCATGACTTCATCTTTTTCGAAGATGACTTGATCTTTAAAGGTAAAAAACGCGATGTTCTGTGCCAGCAGTGCCTGTTCCACCGTGTTATCGCGCGCCACGGCGTCCGGTTCATAGTCCCGGTTGGTGAACACCGCATCTACACCCAATGAGTGGGCCAGGCGCGGAATGGCTTCTTGGGCGTGGTCATGCAGAACGATCAAATCCCCACCACGCTCGCGCAAGCTCGTTTGCAGTTGGGCAATCGTATGCCAGATAAACTCCACCCGCCGATCCGCCTTGTTGGGCAGGGCGTCTAGAATGGCTTTGTCAAAAACGAAGACCGCTGACACCCTGCTGGATTGTTTGAGCGCATGGAACAGGGCCGCATTGTCGTGGACGCGAAGATCACGGCGAAACCACATCAGGCCGTGCTGGAACGGGCGTTCGATTGAACTCATGAATACATCCGATTGAGAAACGATTTACAATTTTGGCATGAACAAAAATCCCCCCCAAGCTGCCGATCCGGATTTCCCCAGTCTGGCAGATCATTTTTTGATATCCATGCCGACCATGGTCGACCCCAATTTCTCGGGAACGGTGGTTTATATTTGTGAGCATAGCAGCAAAGGTGCGCTGGGTTTGGTGGTCAACAAGCCGTCGGACATATCTATCTCCACCCTGTTTGCCAAAGTCGAACTGGAGCTCATTGATCTGTCCGTGGGCGAGGCGCCCGTACTGATCGGCGGGCCGGTACAAAACGACCGGGGGTTTGTACTACATACTCCTCAGGATCGTTGGGATTCGAGTCTTGTGATCAATGAGTCCATGGCTTTGACCACCTCCAAAGATGTGCTGGAAGCCATTTCGAACGGTTGCGGGCCAGAACGATGGCTTATCACTCTGGGTTACTCGGGGTGGAGCGCCGGGCAACTGGACGATGAAATTGCCCACAATGGCTGGCTCACTGTGCCGGCGCGCGAGTCGATTCTGTTTGATACGCCCGTCGACCAGCGTTTTGACGCAGCGTTCAAATTGCTTGGCTTTGATCCGTGGATGTTGTCTGCGGACGCGGGTCGGGCTTAAATTGCAGCGTGGTACATGCCCATGAGTGAGATGACGCTGCTGGCCTTTGATTTTGGTACGGCACGCATTGGCGTGGCGGTCGGCAATACGCTGTTAAAGCGGGCCCAGCCGCTGGAAATCATTGATGCGGAGGATAACAGCACCCGTTTTGGACGCATCCAGACCCTCATTACGGAATGGTCGGTGTGCCAACTGGTGGTGGGAATACCGTATCATCCGGACGGCGCAGCCCATGAGATGACTGCCCGCTGCGAGCGGTTTGCCCGTCAGCTGGAAGGGCGATTTAACATACCGGTGGCCCGCGTCGATGAGCGTTACAGCTCGGCGGTCATCGAAGGACAGGTGCGTGGTCGTCGTATTGATCATCAAGCCGCCGCACTCATCCTGGACCAGTATTTTTCGGAGATGCCATGAAGTTACCCGATCCTGAACACCTGTACGCCAGGCTGCGTGATTTAATCGCCTCGGCTTATCCCGATCGCAGCCAGGTGGGCCTGATTGGCGTGCACAGTGGCGGGGCCTGGGTGGCTGAACGTTTGCATGCGGATCTGGGCTTTGACTTGCCCTGCGGGTTTTTGGACAGTGCCATGTATCGGGATGATTTTTATACCCGAGGCCTGAAGGAAGCGCCCAAACCGGCAGATGTCCCGTTTGAAGTCGACAACGCCCATATTTTGCTGGTGGACGATGTGCTCTACACCGGACGTACTACCCGCGCGATTGTTAACCACCTGTTTGATTATGGACGTCCGGCGCAGGTTGACCTGGCCGTGCTGCTGGACCGGGGCGGGCGGCAGTTGCCCATCGAAGCGCAGTTCGTGGGGCAATCCGTGCTGCTGACACCGAATCAGCATTTTGTACTGACCCGTGATGATCACGGCCTGTTTCACCTCGCATTGGAGCAAAGCGGTGCATAACCCACAGCTGAACCAACATGGCGAACTGCTGCACTTGTTGACGATCGAAGGATTGTCGCGCGCCATGATTCACAAAATCCTGGACACGGCCGAGTCGTTTTTGGCCATCGGTGACCGTGAAATCAAAAAGGTGCCTTTGTTGCGTGGGCAGTCGGTGTTTAACCTGTTTTTTGAAAACTCCACCCGCACCCGGACCACCTTTGAAATCGCTGCCAAGCGTTTGTCGGCGGATGTGGTCAACTTGAATATCAATGCGTCATCGACCAGCAAGGGTGAATCCTTGCTCGATACCGTAGATAACCTCGCTGCCATGCATGCCGACATGTTTGTGGTGCGTCACGCCGAAAGCGGAGCGCCCACATTTATCGCCCAGCATTTGAACAACACCACCGGTGGTTCGGTGCATGTGATCAATGCAGGTGACGGCCGCCATGCCCACCCCACACAAGGCTTGCTGGATATGTACACCATCCGGCATTACAAAAAAGACTTCACCAATCTGCGTGTGGCCATCATCGGTGATATTTTGCACAGCCGTGTGGCACGCTCGGACATTCATGCGTTAACCACACTGGGTTGCCCTGAAGTGCGCGCCATTGGACCCAAAACGCTGCTGCCCTCGCATCTGGAGAGCATGGGCGTTCGTGTGTTTAATGACATGAATGAAGGTCTCAAGGATGTCGACGTGATTATCATGTTGCGCCTGCAAAATGAGCGGATGAATGGCGCGCTGCTGCCCTCGGCTCAGGAGTACTTCAAGCAGTATGGCCTGACCGAAGAAAAGCTCGCCCTGGCCAAACCCGATGCCATTGTGATGCATCCTGGCCCAATGAACCGGGGGGTGGAAATTGACTCGGCGGTGGCCGATGGTCCGCAGTCGGTGATCCTGAATCAGGTCACCTTTGGTATTGCCGTGCGAATGGCGGTGATGAGCATACTCGCCTCCACCCATTCGACTCGATAAGGTAAGTCTCCATGAAATTATTGCTCAAAGGCGGTCGGGTGGTGGATCCGGCCAGTGGCGTGGATCGTCTGGCCGACCTGGCAATCGCCGATGGTCTGGTCGTCGGCGTTGGGGAGGTTCCCGCCGGATTTGTGGCCGATCGCATCTTGGATGTCTCAGGCAAACTGGTGTTGCCGGGTCTGGTTGATTTGGCAGCCCGCCTGCGTGAGCCCGGTTACGAATACAAAGCCACGCTCGAGTCCGAAATGAAAGCTGCGATTGCAGGCGGTGTCACAAGCCTTGTGTGCCCGCCGGATACCGATCCCGTGCTTGATGAGCCCGGTCTGGTCGAGATGCTTAAATTCCGTGCACGCTCATTACATCAGGCCCATGTGTATCCGCTCGGTGCTTTGACCCAAGGTCTGAATGCTCAGCAGATCACCGAGATGGCCGAATTGACCGAGGCTGGATGCATTGGATTTTCTCAAGCTGAGCAACCCATTACCGATACCCAGGTGCTGTTTCGTGCGCTGCAGTACGCCACGACATTTGCGTACACGGTGTGGCTGCGTCCGCAGGATCCTTTCTTGGGCAAGGGGGTTGCACATGCGGGCCCGTATGCATCGCGTATGGGGTTGTCGGGTGTGCCGGTGATGGCAGAGACCTTGGCACTGATGACGATTTTCGAGCTGATGCGCGCCACCCGCGCCAAAGTACATATTTGCAGGGTGTCGTCTGCACGCGGTATTGAGTTGATTCGCCAGGCCAAGGCCGAGCGTCTGAACGTCACTTGTGATGTCAGCGCCCACCACGTGCACCTGACTGATATGGACATCGGGTTTTTTGATCCCAATGCCCGCATGGTGCCCCCCTTGCGCGATCAGCGGGACAGGGATGCGATACGGGCTGGTTTGGCGGATGGCACGATCGACGCGATTTGTTCAGACCACACCCCGGTGGATGACGATGCCAAGCTCTTGCCGTTTGCCGAGGCCGAGCCCGGTGCCACCGGCCTTGAGTTGCTGCTCTCGCTGGTTCTCAAGTGGGCAGATGAAACGAATACCCCCTTGATCAAGGCCCTCTCTCATGTCACTGCTCAGGCAGCGGGTGTCGTTGGTATTCAGGCTGGACGCATTGCCGAGGGGGACGCAGCGGATGTCTGTGTGGTGGATGCAGGCCAGGAGTGGTCAGTTACTGGGCGCAACTTGTTCAGTCAGGGTAAACACACTCCATACCTGGGCTATAACTTGCCCGGCCGCGTCATGGTGACGATCGTCGGAGGGCACATCGTATTTGAACGGGATGTTTGCTGATGTGGCTGCTTCGAATGGCCCGCTTGTTGGCCTATGTATTGTTTGGTTTGCTGTGTGTGTTGCTATTGTGGCCTTTGTTGGGGCAGCACCGTCGCCATCGGGTTGAGCGATGGTGGGCGGGGCGCGTCATGCGTATATTGCGCATACAGGTTCGCACCGATGCGCCTTGGCCCAGGGCACCCGTGATGCTGGCCATCAACCATGTGTCATGGGTGGATATTCTGGCGATCAACTCAGTATCGCCTTCGATTTTTGTTGCCAAGTCCGAGATAGCCAGCTGGCCACTGGCCGGTACGCTGGCCAGCCGGGCCGGAACCATATTTGTCGAACGCGGGCGTCGCCATGCCGTGCGGGCCGTTATCCACTCTGCCCGCGATACGCTCAAAGCCGGGCGAACGGTTGCCGTTTTTCCGGAGGGCACCACCACCAATGGCCGTGATGTGATGCCTTTTCACAGCAATATGTTTCAGGCCGCAGTCGAGGCGGGCAGGCCAGTGGTTCCCCTGTGTCTGCGTTACACCGAGCGGCCTTCAGGCCAGTTCTCCGAATTGCCTGCGTTTATTGGCGACCAATCCATGGTCGAGAACCTCATGGTGCTGCTCAAGCACCCGACCGGATTTTCGGTGACTTTGAGCCCGTTGGCACCGATTGTCGTGGATCAGCCTGAGGACGTCAGCAAAGCCACTGGGCGGCATCAAATCGGCGAGATGGCGCATGCCGCCATCAAGGCCAGGCTTCAGAACAACATCGGGTCCTGAGCGCGTTCACAGTCCACATGAAACAGGGCGTCGTCGTCCAGGCGAAGCGCGGTCAGGCAACCCCCCCAGATGCAACCAGTGTCGATGGCGATCAGGTCTGGGCGGATTTTCAGTCCCAGCGTTGACCAATGCCCCATGATGATGCGGTGATCCGTATTGCGTCGATTGGGCGCATCAAACCAGGGGTACAGACCATCGGGTGCACGGTCGACTGACTCCTTGACCTTCAGGTCCATCGACCCGTCCGCATTGCAAAACCGCATGCGGGTCAAGGCATTAACAATGACCCGCAGGCGCTCGTCCCCGGTCAATGAGTCATCCCAGCGGGTCGGCTTGTTGCCATAGAGAGTCGACATAAAACGTTGCCACTGATCAGAGCGCAGTACAGCAGACACCTCGTCTGCCAAGGTCAATGTCTGTGCTACCGACCAGGCAGGCAATACGCCTGCGTGTACCATCAGAACACCGGGTAGGGTTGGGCTGGTGTAAGCCAACGGTAGTGTCCGCACCCAAGCAATCAATTCGTCTGCGCGTGGGCTATGCAAAATCTCGTCAATGGTATCGTTGCTGTGCTGGCGACCAAAGCCCGCCGCGGCTGCGAGCAGGTGCAGGTCGTGATTGCCCAGGACTGCGCGGGCGTTCTTGCCCAAGCCGTGAATGAACTCCAGCGTGGCCAGCGATTGCGGCCCGCGGTTGACCAAATCCCCGGTAAACCAAAGCTGATCTTTGTTGGGGTCAAACTGAATGGTGTCCAACAACCGCAGCAGCGGAGTCAAACAGCCTTGCAAGTCGCCAATGGCGTAAATAGACATACTGCAACAATCAAAAAGCGTTCAATGCCTATTGTCCCCCGCAATGCCATGGGTATCAACTCGGGTAGGTCGGTGACGGCGCTAAAGGTATCGATATTGCCCCCTCAAGCGCCTCCAGTTATGGAATACTCGCGGGTATCGATCAACATCTTGTGCACAGACCTACATGACTATTTCCAGTTCGATTTTTAAAGCATATGACATCCGTGGCATCGTCGATGACACCCTGACGACCGAAGCAGCCCGGCAAATTGGCCGTGCAGTGGGTGATTTGGCCCGTAGCCGCGGCGTGACCGAGGCGGTGATAGGTCGGGATGGCCGTTTATCCGGCCCTTCCTTGTCTCAGGCGTTGGCCACTGGCTTGCGCCGTGCGGGTATCAACGTGGTTGATATCGGCATGGTGGCAACCCCGATGGTGTATTACGCCACCTATTTGCTGAACAACGGCACGGGGGTTCAAGTCACCGGCAGCCATAACCCCCCGCAGTACAACGGCTTAAAAATGATGGTGGCGGGCGAAACCTTGTACGGCGACACCATTTTGGGCCTGCTCAAAGCCATCCAGACGCCCGGTTTTGACACCGTGGTGGAACAAGAGGGCAGCTATCGCACTCTGGATGTCTGGCAAGAATACAAAAACCGCATCACGTCGGATGTCAAGCTGTCTCGCCCCATGAAAATCGCCGTCGATTGTGGTAACGGTGTAGCTGGCGCTTTTGCGCCTGAGCTGTTCAAAGCCATGGGTTGTGAAGTGGTTGAGTTGTTTTGTGAAGTGGATGGAACCTTTCCCAATCATCACCCTGATCCGGCCCACCCCGAAAACCTGCAGGATCTGATCAAGTGCCTGCAAACCACGGATGCGGAGATCGGTCTCGCCTTTGATGGTGACGGGGATCGCCTGGGTGTTGTTACCAAAGACGGGCAAATTATTTACCCGGATCGCCAATTGATGCTGTACGCGCAGGATGTCCTGTCACGTGTACCTGGCGGCATGATTATTTATGACGTTAAATGCAGCCGTAATGTTGCCAAGGCCGTAACCGCAGCGGGTGGAGAACCCTTGATGTGGCGCACCGGTCACTCGCTGGTGAAAGCCAAATTGCGTGAAACCGGTGCCCCGCTGGCCGGCGAGATGAGTGGCCATGTGTTCTTCAAGGAGCGCTGGTATGGGTTTGATGATGGGCTGTACACCGGCGCCCGCTTGCTGGAAATCGTATCCCGTTATGCCGATCCGTCGGCGGTACTGAATGCGCTGCCCAATGCCACCAGTACGCCTGAATTGCAGTTGAAAACCGCCGAAGGTGAAAACTTCACCTTGCTCGAAACCCTCAAGGCACAGGCCAGCTTCGATGGCGCCGAGTCAGTTAACACGATTGACGGCATCCGGGTGGAATATGCCGACGGGTTTGGTCTGGCTCGTCCGTCCAACACCACACCTGTCGTTGTGATGCGTTTTGAGGCGGATAACGAGTCAGCGTTGGCCCGAATTCAGACTCAATTCAAACATGCCATTTTGAAGGTCAAACCTGACGCAGATATGCCCTATTAATCCCCGAACCCGGCAGCAAATCCGAACATCTGTTCGACTGGATGTAACTTGTTGGTTTCGAGGAAACACTCGAAAAATCTAGTTGTAAGAGATCGGAGCAGGGGAGCAAACTACGGTTTCACATCCCTCCTCCTTTGCTTCTGAGGTTCGCCCGGTTCTAAGTAACCGGGCTTTTTTTTATCCAATCTCTGGCTTTTTCTATCCCGTTTGCAGCAGATTGGTTAATGGCGCGTTGTTTGACAAAGCGGCTTTCCATACCCGGGTGAACGTGGCTTCAATCACGCCCAGCGCCCAATCAATCTGTTCCTTGTCGATCACCAGTGGTGGTGCAAACCGAAGCGTTGCTCCATGGGTGTCTTTGGTCAAAATACCTGCTTTGAGCAATTCCAGAGCCATGTCGTGTGCGTGGCCCAGACGGTTCTCAAGCTCCACAACAATCAGCAACCCCCGACCCCGGATGTCTCGCACCAGAGGGGACCCCATGCTGCGCAAGCCGTGTATGAAGTAATGCCCCAGGGACGCTGCCTTGGCGATTAACTGCTCATCCTCCAGCATGGCCAAAGCTTCCATGGCGATAGCCGATCCGAGCGGATTACCACCAAATGTCGAGCCATGATCGCCGGGTGTAAATACATCCATCAACTCTTTTTTGGCCAAAAATGCTGACACAGGATACAAACCGCCTCCCAGCGCCTTGCCCAACACCAGTCCGTCCGGTTGCACGTGCTCGTGATCGCAGGCCAGCAACGCTCCGGTTCGCCCCAGGCCGGTTTGGACTTCATCGACAATCAACAGTACGTTGTGATGCTCGCAAATCGCCTGGACCGCCTGCAAATAACCAGCAGGGGGCACAACGATGCCTCCCTCTCCCTGAATGGGCTCAACAATAAACGCACAGGTATTGGGCGTGATGGCCCGTTCAAGGGCCAGTACGTCCCCAAAGCGAACGCGTTTTAGTCCGACCGGGAATGGGCCAAACCCGTTTTTGTACTGCTCTTCCGACGACATGCCGACAATCATCGTCGAGCGACCGTGAAAATTGCCTTCACACGAGATGATCTCCGCTTGATTGGCGGGTATTCCTTTGACCGTATAACCCCATTTGCGGGCCGCTTTAAGTGCCGTTTCTACCGCCTCCAGCCCTGTGTTGACCGGCAGCGCGCTGTCCATTCCCGTCATGCTGCACAGACGCTCGAGCATCAGTGGCAACTTGTTGTTAGATACGGCCCGCGACGTCAGCGTCAGTCGCTGGGCCTGTTCAGTCATGGCAGCAACCAGCCGCGGTGGGCAATGCCCAAAACTGACTGCCGAGTAGGCGCTGAGCATGTCAAGTACACGCTTGCCGTGCACATCGTAGAGCCATACACCTTGCCCGCGTTCAAAAACAACAGGCATGGGTGAGTAGTTATGCGCACCATATGCCATCTCCGCAGATTGCAGGCTCTGCGCCGTGGGGCCCAGACAGGCGCCGATCAGATTCTTGATCAGCCGTGCGCCGGCGTTATCGGGATCCTTGGTGGGCACGTATTCCACTATTTCCAGCGCAATCGGCTTAAAGTCGCACCGACGTTCAGCCAGTACATGGCACAGCGTGGTTGCGTCCAGACCACCGGGGCAAGGTGTTGTTGTAAACGGCGCATCCTGCAGCGACAGCGCGTCGATATCAATCGACAACCCAATATGATCCACACACGATTTGAGCCGATCTATGGCCTCGTGAAGGGTTTCTTCAACGCCGCGGTGTTCAATTTCCTGCATCGTGTAGATGCGCACCCCCAGGCGGGACAGGCGTTCATGCTCCTCGGTTTCCCAGCTGCGCGCGCCGTACACCACAATGTGTTCAGGGGCCAGTTTGTGACCGCGGACCCGGGTCAATTCGTCAAGCCCATGCCCCATCAGC
>DAITMV010000103.1:0-10095 GCA_036834985.1 Burkholderiaceae bacterium
CCTGCACACCGGTTGAGGTTACATCCACCGACATCTCGGTTGACCAGCCCTTGACCAGCGGCACCATGAACTCATAGAACTCCATATTGGGCTTGCGGACTGCTTCGTCCGCATGAAAATGCGCTGCATCGGAGGCTGCGGCGGCCACACAGGCCATTGCACGGGCGCCTTCAATGTTGGCACGCATGAACATCAGCATCCGTTTGACATCCGGGTGATGAATAATCGCGCCTGCGGTAGGCAAAGAACCGTCGACAGGGCGTGACTGAACGCGATCGCGGGCGTAGCCAACAGCCTTTTGATAGGCGCGCTCGGAGACGCCAATGCCCTGCATGCCCACACCAAAACGGGCAGCGTTCATCATGATAAACATGTACTCAAGGCCACGGTTTTCCTGGCCAACGAGATAGCCAATGGCCCCCTCGCCCACTTCACCTTTGCCATCACCAAACAGCAGCACAGCCGTTGGGCTGGCCTTGATGCCCAGCTTGTGTTCGATGGAGGCGCAGAATACGTCGTTGCGCTTGCCCAGGCTGCCGTCGGCATTGACCATGAATTTGGGCACCACAAAGAGGGAGATACCCTTGACGCCCTCTGGCGCGGAGGGGGTGCGGGCTAGCACGAGGTGGATGATGTTCTCAGCCATATCGTGCTCACCATAGGTGATGTAAATTTTTTGCCCAAAGACACGGTAGGTACCGTCATCTTGAGGCACAGCTTTGGAGCGAACCGCTGCCAGATCTGAACCGGCCTGAGGCTCGGTCAGGTTCATGGTGCCGGTCCATTTGCCGGAAATCATGTTGGGAATGTAGGCCTGCTTTTGCTCTTCAGTACCGGCGGTGAGCAGCGCTTCAATCGCGCCATCGGTCAACATGGGACACAGGGCAAACGACAGGTTCGCTGCGTTACCCATTTCCATACAGGCCGTGGCAATCAGCTTGGGCAGGTTTTGGCCGCCAAATTCTTCAGGATGCTGCAAACCCTGCCAGCCGCCCTCGGTGTAGGCTTTGAATGCGTCTTTAAACCCACGGGCCGTCGTCACATGACCATCTTTGTAGATGGCTGCATCCTGATCGCCTGTCCAGTTCAGGGGAGCCAACACCTCTCCTGTAAATTTCGAGTTTTCAGTCAGAATGGCTTCTGCGGTGTCCGCATCAGCGTGTTCCATGCCGGGAAGCTTGGACACTTGGTCCAGGCCAGCCAGTTCGTTCAACACGAACATAAAATCTTTTACAGGAGCGATGTAGCTCATGGGGTCCCCTTCATTACTTATATCAACTACGCGTACTGATTACAGCTTGCTTGCTAACTCAGGCACGACTTCAAACAAATCACCCACCAGACCATAATCAGCAACACCGAAAATCGGTGCTTCTGGGTCTTTGTTAACGGCCACGATCACTTTGGAGTCTTTCATGCCAGCCAAATGCTGAATGGCACCGGAAATGCCGCACGCCACATACAGCTGAGGGGCGACGATCTTACCGGTCTGACCGACTTGCCAGTCGTTGGGTGCATAGCCTGCGTCAACCGCGGCGCGTGAAGCACCGATTGCTGCGCCCAGCTTGTCAGCCAGCGGATCCAGGATTTTGAAGTTTTCTGCAGAGCCCATGCCACGACCACCCGATACGATGATCTTGGCAGCGGTCAACTCAGGACGGTCTGACTTGGCGATTTCACGACCCACAAAGGCCGACTTGCCCGAATCACCGACGGCTGCCACTGATTCAATGGCTGCAGATCCACCCAGCGCGGGTGCGTCAAACGCGGTGGTACGCACGGTGATGATTTTGACGGTATCAGACGACTGAACCGTTGCGATCACGTTACCGGCATAGATGGGACGTGTGAAGGTGTCAGCACTCTCGACGGAGATGATGTCGGAGATCTGGCCCACATCCAGCTTGGCAGCCACGCGAGGCAAGGCGTTTTTACCAAAGGAGGTTGCTGGCGCCAGGATATGGCTGTAGCCACTGGCCACGGCCAGAATTTGGGCTGCGATGTTCTCGGCCAACTGGTCACCCAGAGAGGCACTGTCAGCTTGCAAAACTTTGGCCACACCAGCCACCAGCGCAGCGGCCTGTGCAGCACCGCCACAGTTGTGGCCAGCCACCAGCACATGCACGTCGCCGCCCAGTTTGGCAGCCGCTGCAATGGTATTGAGGGTCGATGGCTTGATGCCAGCGTTGTCGTGTTCAGCAATCACTAAAGCGGTCATTTATATGCTCCTTACACCACTTTGGCTTCGTTTTTGAGTTTGTCGACCAGCGTCGCAACGTCGGGCACCTTAATACCGGCTTGACGGCTTGGAGGGTCGGACACCTTCAGCATTTTGATCTTGGCTTCCACATTGACACCCAGATCGGCAGGCTTGACAACGTCCAGCTGCTTTTTCTTGGCCTTCATGATGTTGGGCAGAGTCACGTAACGTGGCTCGTTCAAACGCAGGTCAGTGGTGATGATCGCGGGCAGGGACAGGGACAAAGTCTCCAAGCCGCCGTCGATTTCACGGGTGACACTGGCTTTGCCATCGGCAACGACCACCTTGGAGGCGAAAGTAGCTTGTGGCAGATCGGCCAGGGCCGCCAGCATTTGGCCGGTCTGGTTGCAATCATCATCGATCGCCTGCTTGCCCAGAATAATCAGGGATGGCTGCTCTTTGTCGACCAGTGCCTTGAGGATCTTGGCGACCGCCAATGGCTGCAAGGCCACATCGGTTTCGACCAAAATACCGCGATCAGCGCCAATTGCCATCGCGGTGCGGATGGTTTCCTGGCACTGCGTGACGCCACACGATACAGCGATGATTTCGGTGACGACGCCGGCTTCTTTGAGGCGAACGGCTTCTTCAACCGCGATCTCATCAAACGGATTCATGGACATTTTTACGTTGGCGATATCGACATCCGTGCCATCGCTCTTGCAGCGAACCTTCACGTTATAGTCGACCACCCTTTTGACAGGTACCAGGACTTTCATACAACCATCCCCAAACAAGTGGTTAATTTGAATTAAGCGTAGCGATTATACGAACAGTCTTAAATTTTCGCACGATCGTTCGATTTTTAAATCTAGAAGAAAAACTCTAACGGGCTATGCCATCGAGCTCTCTATTATGCGACAGGATCATCACCTGTGCTGAACAGAGTAGGTCAAATTTGATGATACAACAGGCTATTACAGCGGATCGCGGGCAGGACCCGCCCGACGTGTTGTGCCGGGCAAGCCCGTCGGACAAAGGTTAACCGTCGATTGCCTGGTTGGATTTAGCCTGTTCACGCAACACAAATTTCTGAATTTTCCCAGTGGACGTTTTGGGTAACTCGCCAAACACAAACGCTTTGGGACACTTAAAACTGGCCAGATGCTTTTTGCAGTGTGCGATCAACTCCTCCGAGGTCGGCTGGACGCCATCCTTAATCTCGACAAAGGCCACGGGGGTTTCGCCCCATTTGGGGTCGGGTTGGGCCACCACGGCAGCGGCCAATACAGCCGGATGTCGATACAACACGTCCTCAACCTCTATGGAGGAGATATTCTCGCCACCGGAGATAATGATGTCCTTGCTGCGGTCCTTGATCTTGATGTAACCGTCCGGGTGTAGCACCGCCAGGTCTCCGGTGTGAAACCAACCCCCGGCAAACGCCTCTTGGGTTGCGGCGGGGTTTTTGAGATATCCCTTCATCGTGATATTGCCCTTAAACATCACCTCGCCCATGGTTTGCCCATCGGCAGGCACCTGCAGCAGCGTCTCTGGATCAAGCACGGTGACTGCTTCGGCCAAGGGGTAGCGCACGCCTTGTCGCGCATTGAGGGCAGCCCGCTCACCGATGTCCAGCGCCTCCCAGTCCGCTTGCTTGGCGCAGACGGTGGCCGGACCGTAGACTTCGGTCAGTCCATACACATGGGTGATGTCAAAGCCCATCGATTCCATCCCCTCGATCATGGCCGCGGGGGGTGCCGCTCCAGCAACCATCGCCTTGACAGTATGGTTGATTCCGGCCTTTAACTGCGCCGGCGCGTTGACCAGCAGGCCATGCACAATCGGTGCGCCGCAATAATGCGTCACGGTATGCTGGCGAATCAAATCAAAAATCGGCTTGGCCTCCACTTTGCGAAGACATACATTCACGCCTGCAACGGCGGCGATCGTCCAAGGAAAACACCAGCCGTTGCAGTGAAACATGGGCAACGTCCACAAATAGACGGCGTGATGGGGCATGCCCCAGGTCAGGATGTTTGATACCGCATTCAAATACGCGCCCCGATGGTGATACACCACACCCTTGGGGTTGCCAGTGGTACCTGACGTGTAATTCAGGCAAATTGCATCCCATTCATCGGCGGGCGGCCGCCAGACAAAATGAGCATCACCCCCGTTGATAAAAGACTCATATTCCAATTCGCCCAACCGCTCGCCAAGCCCGGTGTATTGATCATCGTCGACATCAATCACGGTCACAGGATGGTTAACATCGACCAAAGCTGATTTGATTGTGGTCGAAAATTCACGGTCGGTGATCAGCACCCTGGCTTGTCCATGATTGAGCATGAATGCCAGGGCTGGGGCGTCCAGACGGGTATTAAGCGTGTTCAGGACGGCACCTGTCATGGGCACACCGAAGTGGGCTTCTACCATCGCTGGAATATTGGGTAACATGACTGCCACGGTATCGCCCGCAACAACCCCCAGTTGAGTCAGCGCGCTGGCCAATCGACGGGCACGATCATAGGTTTGGGACCAGGTGTAACGCGCTGTGCCATGAATGATGGAGGTTCGATGGGGATAGACGCTGGCGGCACGCTCCAGAAAAGTCAGTGGACTTAATTGGGCAAAATTGGCTGGATTCTTATCCAACCCGGTGCTGTAGATACTCATGGACTTGCTCAGGTGAGGTGACAAGCCGATACTATTTACGCCAAACCTGACAACACCCTTAAATGCGCCACAACACTGCGCCCCAAGGCGCTTAAGGCGTATCCGCCCTCAAGCATGCTGACAATACGTCCTTGAGCGTGACGGTCCGCTACCTCGACCATCCGCTCGGTGATCCAGGCGTAATCGGCTTCGACCAGCCTTAACTGCCCCATATCGTCCTCGCGGTGTGCGTCAAACCCGGCAGAGATACAAATCAGCTCCGGCTTGAACTGGTCCAGGCGGTCCAGCCAGTACTGGCTGACGGCCTCGCGAACCACCTCCCCGTCAGAACCTGCAGCCACCGGCACATTGACCATATTGTCGCCAGCCGGGCGTGCGCCACTGTAAGGGTAAAACGGATGCTGAAAAAAGCTGCACATCAGCACATGTGGATCATCGGCAAAGATCTCCTCGGTCCCGTTGCCGTGATGCACATCAAAATCAATAATTGCGACTCGTTTGAGTTTGTATTTTGCAATCGCATGCTTAACGGCAATCGCCACATTATTGAAAATACAAAAGCCCATGGCTTGCTCGATACGTGCATGGTGACCAGGCGGACGAATACTGCAAAAGGCCGACTCCACCGTATTGCTCATCACCAGATCAACCGCTTGAAGGGCTGCGCCAGCCGCCCGAAGGGCTGCCTGAAAACTGTATGGATTGATCAGGGTATCGGCATCGAGCGTGTAATAACCCTGCGACGGGATATTGTTGCGAATACTGTCGATATACGAGAGGGGATGCACTCTCAACACCGCATCAAGGGGAGCCAGATCGGGCGCAATGTGAACCAGATAAGGCGACAGCCCGTTTGCAATCAATTGATCCGATATGGCGGACAGTCGCGAAGGGCACTCAGGGTGCCAGGCGCCCATTTCATGCAACAGACAGTCAGGGTGGGTAATGAATGCGGTCGACATGGGTTTATTATGCCCCAAGCGCCGCAGAAACTCGACGGCATCGGTGCCCCATTTGTGTTAAAAACAGATCTCAAACCTCATACCAACACCTACTGACAGTTATTGACGCATGTCCTTTTACACATCGCTGCGCAAGGCGTGGCCTTTCTGGGCCGCCTTGGGCACCCTGAGCACATTTTCCGGCTGCGCCAGCGCGGTCAACCCCGCCAGACACCTCGCCGCCAAGCCTTCTGCGCCTCCATCGCAACCGACCCCCAAGCGCGCCGACAAAACACCGTACGATGAGCGGGACATCGTGCAGCAGTTTGCACGGGATCTGGCCAAACAAAGTGCTGTTGGCGGTTCGAGCCCATTAAACGAACAGGACATCCTGGCAACATTGGCCCAGGCACGCTATCAGGGTTCGGCGGCCAAAGCGATACTCCCGCCGATCAGCCCCAGCGTTAAAAACTGGCAGCGGTACCGCGCCCGGTTTGTGGAAACCTACCGCATCAAGCGGGGCATCGAGTTCTGGGATGCCCATGCCGATATTTTGGCAAAAACCCAGGAGGCTACGGGCGTGCCCGCCTCAGTGATCACCGCCATCATCGGTGTTGAAACCATTTATGGGGAACACACGGGCAATTACCGCACGATAGACGCGCTGGCCACGCTGGCCTTTGACTATCCACCCAGCCCGCGTGATCGGTCAGATTTTTTCAAAAGCGAACTGGCGGCCTTTTTCATGCTGTGCAAGGAGGCACATCTGGACCCCTTGACCATTCGGGGATCATTTGCGGGTGCCATTGGTTTGGGACAATTCATGCCCAGCTCCTGGCGGGCTTTTGCCGTCGATGGCAATGGAGACGGCACCATCGATCTGTTTGGCTCGGTGGATGATGCGATTGCCAGCGTGGGGCAGTTTCTGATGAAACACGGCTGGGTCAAAGGAGGACCATGGTACGGCTCCCTGAGGATCGAGGACCCGTCACGCCTGGCGGCTCTGATCGACAATGACGTTATCCCGAAATACACCATGGCCGAGTTATCGCGGCAGGGGATCAGCTCCGATACGGCATTTAAACCCGGTGAAAAGCTCGCCATTATTGATCTGCCGAATGGGCTGGATTCAGTGGAGTACCGTCTGGGCACCCAGAACTTTTACACCGTGACACGCTATAACCGGTCCAGCTTTTACGCCTTGTCGGTGATGGAGCTGGCGCAGGCCATCGATCAGACGCGCCAGGCCCTCGCCTATCAAGCCGGAAAAACGCCGGTCGACAAGTAACGGTCGCCACGATCGCACACAATAAATACGATAGTGGCGTTGGTCAGTTGCTCGGCCAGACGCAAAGCAACAACTGCGGCACCTGCGGCGGAAATGCCGCAGAAGATGCCCTCTTCGGCTGCCAACCGGCGAGCCATGTCTTCGGCTTCTTCCTGAGACACATTTTCAGTCGCATCAACCCATTGACCGTCGTAAATTTTGGGCATGTACGCTTCGGGCCATTTTCGGATGCCGGGGATCTGTGAGCCTTCACTGGGCTGTGCACCAATGACTTGAACCGTTGGATTTTGGCTTTTGAGGTAACGCGATACGCCCATGATGGATCCGGTTGTCCCCATGGCGCTGACAAAGTGTGTCACGGCGCCATCGGTATCACGCCAAATCTCAGGACCAGTGGTCTCAAAATGAGCCGAGGGGTTATCCGGGTTGGCAAATTGATCCAGGATGATGCCTTTACCCTCGTCACGCATGGTTTCGGCCAGATCGCGTGCGTATTCCATGCCGCCTTTTTGAGGCGTGAGAATGATCTGAGCCCCAAAGGCGCGCATCGTTTGACGACGCTCCACGCTCAAATGCTCGGGCATGATCAACACCATGCGATAGCCGCGAATGGCCGCTGCCATGGCCAGCGCTATGCCGGTGTTCCCGCTGGTTGCCTCAATGAGCGTATCACCTGGCTTGATGTCACCACGCGCTTCGGCATGCCGGATCATGGAAATCGCTGGACGGTCCTTCACAGACCCGGCCGGGTTGTTACCCTCCAGCTTGCCCAGAATCACATTGCCACGGTCTTTGTTGCCCTGTCCGGGAATACGGACCAGTTGCACCAGCGGCGTGTTGCCGATGGTGTCTTCAATTGTTTTGTAAGTCATGTACACACTTTCAAAAGCGGCCCGCCCACAAGACAGGGCACACTCACTGCTGGACTGCCGGGTTATGGCCTGCCCGTGTGGTGCGTGTGGCCTGCCGCGCTGTGTTGTAAATGGTGATGAGCCCCCAGATGATGGCGAACCCGTCCAATACGCTGTGGAAGCAGCGAGCCTGCAAGCATACCACCAGCACTGGCCATTAACCCCAACAGCTGGGCGGGCCAGATCTCGCTGTGAACCAACACTTCACACAAAACCCATGTGGACAGACCGGCTGCAATAGAGAACAAGGCGCCCTGTGTGGTGGCACGAGACCAGTACAGCCCAGTGGCCAGCGGGATGAATGCAGCGACCAGAGTGATTTTATACGCGCTCTCGACCATCTGAAAAATGGACGCATTTGAGCTGAGCGCAAATAAAAGCACGACACCTGCAAACACAACGATCACACAGCGCATGACCAGCAGAAACTGCTTATCGTTCAGTTTGGGGAAAATTTCCTTGATGATGTTTTCGGAAAATGCAACTGACGGGGCCAGCAGGGTGGCACTGGAACAACTCATGATGGCGGACAATAAAGCGCCAAAAAATATAACCTGTGCGGCCACCGGCGTGTAATTAAGGATCAAGGTCGGCAACACCAGCTGCGAGTCCGCCTGAATCAGCTCATTAAAGCGGGCGGGGTCGATCAAAGTGGCAGCGTATGCCAGAAACATGGGCACAAACGCGAACAGGAAATAAATCGAGCCGCCCAGCACCGAGCCACGCACCGCCGTGTTTTCGTTCTTGGCAGAGGTCATGCGCTGAAACACATCCTGCTGGGGTATCGACCCCAACATCATGGTCATGAACGCCCCCACGAAAGGTACCCAGGTGGTGAGCTTGAATTCTGTCGGGAAAAACTGGAGTTTGCCTGCGACGGCTGCCTGATGCAGCACCTCACCAACACCGCCTGTCAAACCGCTGATCACGTGCACAATGTACAGCAAGCCGCCCATGATCACGGACATTTGTACAAAATCGAGAATGGCCACCGACAACATGCCGCCGAAGGTGGTGTAGGTCAGCACAATGAGCGCGCCCAGCACCATGCCTGTGTTTTGATCAATGGCACCCGCCGTCACCACGCTGAACACTAGGCCCAGCGCCTTGATTTGGGCCGAGACCCACCCCAGATAAGAGGCCACGATACACAAGGTGCACAAGACTTCGACCGCACGGTTGTAGCGCAATCGGTAGTAGTCGCCAATGGTGAGTAAATTCAGTCGATAGAGTTTTCGCGCAAAGAACAGTCCGGCAAAAATCAGACACAGGCTCGAACCGAATGGATCAGCCACCACGCCATGCAAGCCATCTTTGACAAAGGTTGCAGAAATGCCCAGCACGGTCTCTGAGCCAAACCAGGTAGCAAATACTGTGGCAGTGACCACCGGCAAGGGCAAATGGCGACCCGCTACCGCGAAGTCTTTGGCAGTGTTTACGCGGGTGGCGGCATACAAACCAATCCCGATAGACACCAATAAGTACAGAACCACAAAACCGATCAACATACAAGCACCCCGCGGATCATCAGGCTGACAGAGCAGCCGCAGAATTTAATGTGGCGCAATTATAGACAGAGCGACGCCTGTGGTGACAGGTGTATTGCTCTAATGATGTCAAATACGGGACGATTGCCAGGGCAAGGTGACGTGCTCTAACTCGAAGGCTGTCATCCCCCACTGAACAGCCACCGCAGTCATCATGACAGCAGTCAGTACCACCAGGACCGCCACCGCACGGTTGATGCGTTTTTGCTGTTTGACAAGCTGCTCGATTTGTTTGTCGACCCGACCGGATGACTGGGTCAGTGTTTGATGCACAAGGCGCGGTAACGTCGGCAGTATTTGCGCCCATTGCGCCGCCTCCCACTGCAAACGGCTCTGAAAACCTCGCCAGCCAATTTGGTCGTTCATCCAGGTTTCAAGAAATGGTTTGGCGGTTTTCCACAAATCCAGATCAGGATCGAGCTGACGGCCCAAGCCCTCGACGTTCAGCAGGGTTTTTTGCAGCAACACCAGTTGCGGTTGAATCTCGACGTTAAAGCGGCGGGATGTCTGAAACAGCCTGAGCAAGGCC
>DAITMV010000104.1:0-10033 GCA_036834985.1 Burkholderiaceae bacterium
CACAAACCCCAATGGTTGTAAACGGGTCTGCATCAGGGTTTGACAAGACCCATCAACGGGGGTCACTGATTGCTTGGCGATCAGTTGTTCTGTCAATGACAAGGTGGGTGATGGGTTGAGTGTGGGCACAGGCGAGGGCACGTCGGAGTAAAACCAAATTATCCATGTTTTTAGGGGGGGACGCATCCTGAGGGTGATCAACCCTAAGAATCAGTCACTTTTTGGACACGCTCATGCTGGCGGGAATATGGACTGCCTCCACCGTTTGCCGGCGCGCAGCGACAAGGCCTAATGTGATGCCTTGCTCGCGCGTAAACTCCGATTTGCTATAAACACGCAAGCTGGCGGGCTGGTAGCTGAGTGGGTCATTGATCACGCCCAGGTGCCGCTGTTGCAACGACTCCCGTATGGCTAAGAGCCCTTGGCTCGCGGATCTATGATTCAGCAGCCCAATAATCGACCCGAGCGCGTTCAAGCGGGTACGTATATCTTTGTACATTTCAAATCGCATGGCGAAGGTATGTCCTGCGCCCTCGCAAGCGGCGGCTTTTCGCAAAAAGGCTTCAATCTCGTGCGGCCCTGCGCCTGGGTTCGTGCGGGCGAGGGTGTCGGTCCAGTCGTGCCGATGGGTGTTTAAGGCGTTAACGAAGTCTTCGAGTGCAATAAATTCGCGTTCGTAAAACGTTTTTTTCATCGTGGCATTTTTGTCGCGAGACTCCCATCGCATGGCGCTGCCAGCACGCGCCAACTCAGCGATCAAGCCAATTCCGTCAACCGTGCCATAACCCGGATTAAAGCCGGCATTCAGCGCTTCTCCAAATTTGACGTTGGCCCGTCCACCCGCTTCAAACTTGAGAAATCGGCCAGACACTTTTTTGTGGACACGACGCTCGCCACTGAGTTGTTGTTGCTCCCGTTGGCTTTGCTGACGCATGACCCTGGCTTCCAACGACAAGCCCATCTTCGCAAACGCATTGCCGATCGAGGCCGTTGCATCCGCTACCACACCCCGCTGGCTATGGGCGTCTTTGGATGTATCCAGCACGCTGATGGATAGGTCATCGTGGTGGTGTTGCAGCAGCAGGGCGTTAAGTGTATGTGATGCGTCGGTGGTCGAGAGTCCCAGAAACAGATTGTTAATCAGTCGGATAAACGCTTGTTCGGCCTGCGCCTTGGGGCGTTGCGCGCTTATGGGTATTTGCAGGCAGATGCCATCAATGTACTGGCTACCCCAGTCCTTGAAGATGACGTCAACCCCGGTGCTTATGTTGATCAGCCCGCTGATTTTGTGACCCACTGCCACCCCGGCAGAGACTCGTTTTTGGGTTTTGTGCACCGATCCAAGGACCAATTCCAGAAAGTCAGAGGTTTTCGCCACTTCAATGGTGGCAAGTCGCACTTTGGCGTAGCGACAATCAAGGCGGGGTCGCGCAAATAGCGTGGTTGCAAAGCCGACCGCACCTGTCAATCCACCGGTGACTGCTCCGATGATGCCGCCGTCGTACAGACGGATACGAGCGTCTGACCCCATTTGTTCGATCAGTTGCGCCAAGCCTGAGCATATCGACTGGATTGATGTGGCCTCCAGCTTAAAGCTGCGACCATACAGCGCATCGCTCATCCGTTGGAGATGGGGTTCAATCTCGCTGCGGTTGGGCTGTGAACGAGCCCATTTTTTAAAGCGTTTGAAATGCTCTGGATTGACGTGCTGGGCGAGGTCTTGCTGCTCGAGGCGCTCTGTGCATAGCTGTTGGGCTAAACGCAGATGCTCCAGGTATTGTGCTTTTCGTTTATCGATATCACTCAGGTCGGCCCCTTGCAGGCCCAATTCAATTGCTTGCAACGGTGATTTGTGCCCGGTGGGTTTGAGAGAGGCTTTTATCCAGCCGCGGCGATTCTCCAGACGCTCGACCCACGCTTTACATTTGCTCAGCCGGTGGGTAACGGTCTGTAAAAAGTCATTGTCTGGGCTGTCTGTCAGGTGATTCCGAAACGCGGTGATGGCAATTTGATCTTGATCGGTGTTGGGTAGGCCGGCTAGGTTCCGCAAGCATCCGTTTAATGCAGCGCTGCCAGGGGTCGACCGATTGGCAATCGCATTGAGCAGGATGGGTGACATAAGCGACGGCTCAGCATGACCGATACCGTGGAGGCCGGCAGACAGCGCTTGAGCAGCCTTTAGGCAGGTGGTGAGCATTTGTCGTTGTTCAGGGGGGACGTCTGTTCCGAGCAGATGCTTAAGCATCCGTAGTTCGCTGGGGGTATTGCCGAGCGCCATCAGCGTGCGCCATGCGTCCTCGGCCGCTTGGGATATCAACGGGGTGTCGGCATCATAGGGCGCCTTTTGAACATATTCGTAGACGCCTTGCAGTGCCTTGGGCAGATCCATCCGCGCTAAGTGATCGAAGGCTTGCCAGGCACGGCCCAGATCTTGCCCACATACCGCCGACAAGGCGCTGCCTAACACGGAGGCATCTATTGACGATAAGGGCTTGGGCCCATGGTTGGTTGAAAGGGAAGGCGTTGGGCAAGACGGGCCTCTGAGGCGCTGTTCGACGGCGTGTACAAAACCCTGCAATGAGAGACGATGCACACGGGGTTGACTTGCCGTTGGACACGGAAACAAGTCTGGAAACAGCCGTGCAGGCGTGGTCACCTGTTCCAGGTTTTGGGCCGCGTACTGAGCTTGCTGCCACCGATGATCCGCCGGTACCGGACAGTGGTCGGCGCTGGCGGCTGGGGGCAGTTGATGTTCGATCGGATCGCCGGACAATCGCCTTGAGGACAATCCGGCATCGTACCGAGGCGCCATGGGCAGAGCTTGTGAACCTAGCCGTTGAACTTTCCAGTGCACTGTGCCAAGGGTCTTGATGGGGGTTGATAAATTGTGCGCAGGGTCTGGTGCTGAGATGACATGGGGCGCCAGACGTTCTTCCTGTTCCTCCAGGCACTGCAGCAGGGCGTTCTTAAGGGCAGATTCCTGTTGTGGACTGTGAACGTAGTGCGGGCTTCGTACCTGTCGCCCCTTTTCAATGGCCTGTCGCAGGGCCTCGTCTAGGGTACTGCGCGTGACCTGTCCATCCCTGATGCGTTCACATAACTCGTTGTAGGTAATCAGGACTGCATTGCGCCCATGACCTGCGTAGCTTGCAATCACCGGGTAGTCCAATTTGTTGAGAGGTTGGTCAAACGACTGGCGGACGGCCAAGAGGTGTTCATCCAGATAGGCCTTGGCGCGAACGATTGAGGCGGGCGACAAGACCCGATCTGCAAACGGCAGAGCGATCTGGCTCAAACGTATCCGGCGGACCGACTGATTTTGGATATCCTCGGCGTCAATCACCAACGATCTGGAATCCTTGGTGTGCTCCTGCATGACCACGGAGATTTTAAAGCGCCCGGCGATCAGGCAGCCCGGCGGTGTATCCGGAGGAGAGGCGCCCCGTGCAAGCTCCATGGTTTGGAGCAGTTGGTCTATGAGCGGTGTTTCCTGGCTGGGTGGCAAACGGTGCAAGGTCTGCGCATCGGCAACTGAGCGGGCATGGGCCAACGGAGATACAAACTGAAAGATACCTTCGCCTGACTCAATTCCTTGTACCAGCATTTTTTCAAAACGTGAACAGTCGCCGGACGGAATATGGCTCGACGGTTGAGGGGATTGAGCCGCGATGTAGCATGTCGTTTGGGGTGGGGACGCCAATGATGTTTCTGAGGATTCGCCGAACTCGATCCGGTGCGCATCGATTGGACCCCAGTGCTGCTGGCCTGACGCGGATACCCATTGCACGTGGCAGGTTGCCACATTGTCAGGCAAGCCGACTGGTGCAGGTACCGGTTCAGAGCTTGGTCGGGATTGTATCGGTAGGGAATGAATACCCCGAGGCATGTCGGATCAGTATAAAACGCGTCGACACTGAGTGACAGGCCTTGGGAAAAGTTCACCTGGTAGGGTGTTAAGTATTTATGACAGACCCACCTGTATGCCGGCGTCCGACACGATGACCGGCCGTTTTATGCAGCTGGGGTTCGCAAGCATAACCGCCTGGGCGCTGGCCGCATCGGTGACCGAGGTTTTGACATCCTCGGGCAAATTACGCCACGTCGTACCTTTGCGGTTGAGTAACACCTCCCAACTGACTGTTTTGAGCCACCCGGACAGCAGGGCTGGTGTGACGCCCTGTTTTTTGTAGTCGTGAAATACATACTGAACGCCCTGTTGATTCAAGGCGTCCAGTGCTTTTTTCACGCTGCCGCAGTTGGGTATGCCATAGACAATGACAGCCATGGGGCGTCAGACTCCACGCAGCAATTCGTTGATACCGGTTTTGGCTCGGGTTTTGGCATCCACCTTTTTGACAATCACCGCACAGTACAGGCTGTAGGTGCCGTCTGCCGAGGGCAGGTTACCTGATACCACCACCGAACCTGCGGGGATGCGGCCATAGGTGACTTCGCCGGTTTCGCGGTCAAAAATCTTGGTGCTTTGGCCAATGTACACACCCATAGAAATCACGGAATTTTCTTCAACGATCACGCCTTCGACCACCTCGGAGCGGGCCCCGATAAAGCAGTTGTCTTCAATGATGGTGGGGTTGGCCTGTAATGGCTCGAGGACGCCGCCAATGCCAACACCGCCAGACAAATGCACATTCTTGCCGATCTGGGCGCAAGAACCTACGGTGGCCCAGGTATCCACCATGGTGCCTTCATCTACATATGCACCAATGTTGACGTAAGAGGGCATCAACACGACATTTTTGCCGATAAAGCTGCCACGACGTGCCACCGCGGGTGGTACCACCCGAAAACCACCGGCGCGAAAATCGGCGTCGGTGTAATCGGCAAATTTGGAGGGTACTTTGTCGAAAAACTGGGTGTAGCCGCCGGCCGGCATCACTGCGTTGTCTTCAAGACGGAATGACAGCAGCACGGCCTTTTTAATCCACTGGTGAGTGACCCAGTCGCCATCGAGTTTTTCTGCAACGCGCAGTTTGCCGTGATTGAGCTCGTTTAATACGTGCATCACGGCTTCTTTGACATCAGCCGGTGCGCTGGCAGGTGACATCTCGGTGCGCTGTTCCCACGCTTGCTCAATAACTGACTGAAGGTTATTACTCATGTGTCATCCTTAACTATTTGATTTATTGAAACTGTTAACCATCTGAACCATGCGGTGTGCGGCCTCTACGCACTCAGCCAGGGGGGCGACCAGCGCAATCCTGACATAGCCTGCGCCCGGGTTGCCGTCGGCAGTATCGCGTGCGAGGTAAGAGCCAGGCAGAAGGGTCACGTTGTACTCGGCCAGCAAACGTTTGGTAAAGTCTGCATCACAGCCGGGTACTTTGGCCCACAAGTAAAATCCGGCATCTGGCAACGATACTTCAAGTACTTTCTGAAGTATGGGTGTAACTTGTGCAAACTTGTCCCGGTACTGGGAGCGGTTTTCACGCACATGGGCGTCGTCGTTCCAGGCCGCTACACTGGCCGCCTGTATCGCGGGGGACATGGCACTGCCGTGGTAGGTGCGGAAAGTCAGGAATTGCTTGATCCAATGGGCATCTCCGGCGACAAAACCTGAGCGCAAACCGGGGGCGTTGGATCGCTTGGACAAACTTGAAAACACGATCAGGTTTTTATAATCAGGGCGTCCCAATTGCACGGCCGCTTGCAAGCCACCGAGTGGCGGATTGTCTTCCTCAAAGAAAATTTCGGAGTAGCACTCGTCAGCTGCAATCACAAACCCGTAGCGGTCTGCCGCTTCAAAGAGAATTTTCCATTGATCCAACCCCAGTACCGCGCCGGTTGGGTTGCCGGGTGTGCAGACGTATACCAGGCGCGTTCTAGCCCATTGCTCCTTGCTCACCTGCGAGTAATCACACTGGCCATTGGCGACAATGTTCAAAAACTCGGGTTGTGCACCACCCAAGAGGGCTGCACCCTCATAAATCTGATAAAACGGGTTGGGGCACAGCACGCGTGCTGCCATGTCGGCCGGGTTCAGTACCACTTGCGCAAAGGCAAACAGCGCCTCGCGTGAACCGAGTACCGGCAGGACCTGGGTGTCCGGGTTGCAAGTGATTTTGTAGCGTCGCTTGATCCAGCCAGCTATCGCTTGACGAATGGATGGCAGGCCAACCGTGGTGGGATAAACCGCCAAGCCGTCCAGCCCGGCGATCAGCGCCTCTTTGAGCAAGGCCGGTGTGGGATGCTTGGGCTCACCGATCGACAGGTTGATGTTTTTCAGCGCGGCATTGGGGACAACGCCTGCAAACAAGGCACGCAGCTTTTCAAAAGGGTAGGGCTGGAGCAATGACAGGCGGGGGTTACCAGCACTGTGGCCGGTTGCATCGGTCAGTCCCATGCGTTTAACCCCGCGTGTTTGAGCCAGGCTCAAAGGTGTCCAGTTGCACACGCGGGGCAGGTTCCCAGCCTGGCATGCGGTGCTCCACCACCACATTGGTAAAGATACCGCCACGTACATACCATTTGGCGGTTAATTTCAGATAGCGGGGGCTGGTGGCGGCGATCAAGTCGTTGGCAATGGTATTGCTGACTTTTTCGTGAAAGGCACCCTCATTGCGGTAAGACCACATGTACATCTTCAGGCTCTTGAGCTCCACATTGCGTTCGTTCGGGATGTAATCAAGCGTTAAATGTGCAAAATCAGGTTGTCCTGTCAGCGGACACAAACATGTAAATTCAGGGATTTCCATGTGAATATGGTAATCCCGCTCCGGATTGGGGTTCGGGAAGGTATCCAAGGTCTTGCTGGGTTGTAAAGGCATAAAACACCAAAAAACGATCAATAGGGGTCGAGTAAGCCCTCCAAATCGGGACCTGACACAGGGTTTGCCCGATGAGAGCTAAAATCCTTTGCTATTATACGGCGCAAGCGCTGTCAGACGCAGACCCTGACCTGTTTTGGCCCATAACTTTTCTTTCGATTGCTCGCGTGCGGCTCACACACATCAAGTTAGCTGGTTTTAAGTCATTTGTTGACCCCACATCATTTGCGGTGCCCAGCCGTTTGGTGGGTGTGGTGGGCCCCAATGGCTGTGGCAAATCGAACATCATCGACGCGGTGCGTTGGGTGTTGGGCGAATCCAAAGCGTCTGAGCTGCGCGGCGAATCGATGCAGGATGTCATTTTCAACGGCTCGACCACCCGCAAGCCGGCATCACGCTCCAGCGTCGAACTGGTGTTCGACAACGCGGAAGGTCGCGCGGGCGGCAGCTGGAACCAATACGCCGAGATTTCTGTTAAGCGGGTCCTCACCCGCGACGGCACCTCGACCTATTACATCAACCAGCAACCGGTGCGACGCCGTGACGTGCAGGATATTTTTCTGGGCACCGGCTTGGGCCCACGCGCCTACGCGATTATCGGACAGGGCATGATCGCCCGTTTGATCGAGGCCCGCCCCGAGGAGTTGCGGGTGTTTCTCGAGGAAGCCGCCGGCGTATCCAAATACAAGGAGCGGCGTCGCGAAACTGAAAACCGTATGGCTGATACGCGTGACAACCTGATTCGCGTCGAGGACATCCTGCGTGAACTGAACGCCAATATCGAAAAGCTGTCCCTTCAGGCTGAAGTGGCCAAAAAATATCGCGATCTGGATGCAGAACGTACCGACAAACAGCAACTACTCTGGCTGATTCGACTGCAAGAGGCCCAGCAGGAGCAGGGCCGATGCGCTGCCGCAATTGAGCAGGCGCGGGCTGAACTCGAGGGGTTGAACGCACAATCGATCAAGGCACAAACCGAATTGATGGTGTTGCGTGATCAGCAGGTCGATGCCCAGCAAGCTGTCGACGCCGAGCAGCAGCGCTGGATGGAGGTCAACCGCACCGTCAGCCGTCTGGAAGCCGATTTGCGTGTGATGGCTGAAGCCCGTCAACGGCTGGCTCAACGTGTGGGTGAGTTGCTGGCCCAGCGCGAGCAGTGGGCTCAGCGGTATGAAGACGCCATCGTGTCCGAACAAACCATCGGTGAAGATTTGGCGATATCCCGCGAGCGGCTGGGTGAGTGCGAATACGCCCTGGAAGACGCGCAGATGGCCTGTGATCCGGCCCGCGATGCGCTGGACAAAACCCGTGCCACCGCGCAATCGGCACGCGAGTCGGTCGTTCGTGTAGAGCAGGAGATCAAAAATATCTCCATGCGTCGCGACACCGCCTCACGCACGGTCTCCCAGCTCGAGGCCAAACGCGACCGACTGCAAGCGGATCAGCGCGCAACGGCCGCCCCTGAGGACGCGATTGTCAAGGATGCCGCCGCTCAGGCTGAATCCCTGCAGGCAGAACTGGCCTCATTAAACGAACAAAAGGCGGCTGCCACGGAACAAAGCCGTCAAGCCAAGGGTGTGCTTGAAAGCGCTACGGTGGCGGCCCGTGCCGAGCAGGACAAATTGACCGCCGTGTCTGCACGCTTATCCGCTATTCAACAGCTGCACGACAAATTGCTAGCCAACAACCAGTTAACGCCGTGGTTAAAGAAAGTAGGGCTGGAACAACAACCCCAGATTCTTCAAAAAATCCGCGTCGAAAATGGCTGGGAAAAAGCCATTGAGGCCTTGCTGCGCGAGCGCCTGTCCGCGTTTGAAGTCTCCCGGCTGGATATGGTGGCAGGCTTTGCCAACACCCCCCCCACAGGCGCAGTGGCTTTTGTAGCGCCTTCTGGTGGCGCCGTAGCTGGCAACCTGATGCCTGATGATCTGGCCACACGTGTGCAATGCGCTGATGTTGCGGTGAAAGCCTCCATCATTCGTTGGTTGACAGGGGTCAAAGCCAGCAACGACCTGGCTACTGCCATTGCCCAACGCGGCGGCTTGTTGCCTGGCCAATGTTTTGTGACACCACAAGGGCATATCGTCACCACCGACAGCGTCACTTTCTACGCTGAAAAAGACGAGTCAAGCGGTGCGCTGGCCCGCATGCAGGAGATGGACAATCTGGAGCGCGAGATGCGCGCCTTGCGGATGCTGGTCGATAACAGCGAAGCCGAGCGGGTACAAGCCCAGGCACGCAGCCGGCAGCTGGAATCGGCGTTGACGGAGCTGGATCAATCATTGTCCAGAGCGACGCGTCAGTTTCATGAGGCGCAGATGAACGCACTTAAACTCGCCGAAGCGGCCACCCGCGCCCAGCAAAAGCTCGATCAAATCGGCATGGAGTTGAGTCTGCTCGCCGATGACATGGCTGAGCAGCAGGAAATCATGGCCTTGGCTGATGACGATTTTGCCAATGCCGATGAACAATTGGCCAATCTGTCCCAATCCTTTGAGGACATGCAGGATAAAGTGCTGCAGGCCGAGCGTCAGTTGCGAGACCTGGAATCCGCTGTGCGTGACCGCGAACGCGAGCAACAAGAGGCCAGCTTTGCGATCCGCGCGCTGGAGACCAAACAGGCCAACCTGAGCCGCGACAAACAATTTGCCCAGGACCAGCTGCGACAAACCGAGCAAACCCTCAAGCAAACCGAAGATGATCTGAATGCCCAGAATGACCAAGCTGTCCGTGCCGAGTTGCAGGCCGCGTTGGAGAGTAGGGTGGTCGTTGAGCAGGAGGTGTCCAAAGCCCGTGACGCCCTCGATGGCTTGCTGGGCCTGGTGCGCGATGCCGAAGAGGCCGAACGCGCAGCAGATCGGTCTGCCTTGCCGCTGCGCGACAAGATTCAGGACTTGACCCTCAAAGAGCAGGCTGCCCGACTGACATTCGAGCAATACGATCAGCAACTGACCGAGGCGCAAGCCGACCGAGCTGCCATTGCCCTGCGCCTGCAGGACATCATTCCCACGCCCAAGCCGTCGGTGTTGCAGGCCGATGTCACCCGGCTGTCCAACGCCATCACGGCTTTGGGGCCGGTCAACCTGGCCGCGCTGGATGAGCTGACAGCCTCCATGGAGCGTAAAACATTCCTGGATCAGCAGTCAGCCGATTTAAATGAAGCGATCAATACCCTCGAAGATGCAATTCGCCGCATCGACAAAGAAACCCGCGCCCTGCTGCAAGACACTTTTAATACCGTCAATGGG
>DAITMV010000105.1:0-7622 GCA_036834985.1 Burkholderiaceae bacterium
TTCAAAGCAGTGCAGTGCAGGCAGGCAACACCCTTTTTACCAACGGCGTATCCGCCTTGAGCGGCTCGGCCACGCTGATCGGAGGTCGTAACAATGCCTTGGTACTGGGCGACCTGAACGTCATTGCAACACCCCGAGATACTACCTTGGCCAACGGCTTGATCCCCGGTGTTGACATCGTGCCGCAAGCCCCAGAAACACGCCCGACTCCCATACGCGACCTGATCGCCGATGGGGAAACCCGTTACACCGATCAGGTCGGCCAGTTTAATCACCTGCGCGGAGGGATTGCACAAGACTTGGCGGATGCATCACCGTTTGACCTGCCCATCGGCCCTGGCTCGAACCATCCGCTGGAGTCGATTTCGTCACAATCCCATGTTGCACTGTCCATGCTGGGCAATACGCTGTATGGCAGCGTTGCGTATGGCTACAACCGTGCGGTTGCAGCCATTTTCTGATCAACGGTGATTGACCTTAGTGAACCACACGGTCAAACGTAAACTGTCCATCCTTAAAGTCTACGGGGACCACATCTTTCGGTCCAAATTTGCCCTCGAGCACCAGGCGGGCAATCGGGTTTTCGATCATCTGCTGGATCGCACGCTTTAACGGACGTGCGCCATACAGGGGATCAAAACCCGCTTTACCCACCTCCATCAATGCAGCGTCCGACACCTCCAGATCCATCTCACGGGCTGCAAGGCGGTCCTTGAGACGTTGCAACTGGATCGCTGCAATCGAGCGGATGTTCGCGCTGTCCAGCGCATGGAACACCACGATCTCATCAACCCGGTTGATAAACTCGGGGCGGAAGTGATCCTTAACCTCAGCCATCACAGCCGTCTTGATAATGTCCGAATCCTGGCCTTGTAACCGCTGAATCTCATGCGACCCGAGGTTCGAGGTCATCACGATCACCGTGTTTTTGAAATCCACCGTTCGTCCTTGACCATCGGTCATCCGGCCATCGTCCAGCACTTGCAGCAACACGTTAAACACATCCGGATGGGCTTTTTCCACCTCATCCAGCAAAATCACGCTGTAGGGCTTGCGACGAACGGCCTCAGTCAAATAACCGCCTTCTTCATACCCCACATAGCCGGGGGGCGCACCAATGAGGCGGGCCACGCTGTGCTTTTCCATGAATTCGCTCATATCGATGCGAATGAGATGGTCCTCGGAATCGAAGAGGAAACTGGCCAAGGCCTTGCACAACTCGGTTTTACCCACCCCGGTGGGGCCCAGGAACAGGAAAGATCCATAGGGTTTGTCAGGATCGGCCAAGCCAGCCCGAGAACGACGAATCGCATCGGCCACCAGGCTCACGGCCTCCTCTTGACCCACCACACGATTGTGCAGGGCATCTTCCATATGTAAGAGCTTTTCACGCTCACCCTGCATCATCTTGGACACCGGGATACCGGTGGAACGAGACACCACTTCGGCAATTTCTTCGGCCCCCACATGGGTACGTAACAACTTGTTCTGGCGAGTACCTGTTGACTGCCCATCATCGGCGGCCTTTAAGCGCGCCTCCAAACCCGGCAAAGTACCGTATTGCAACTCGGATACTTTTTGCCAATCGCCCGCCCGCTTGAGCTTGTCGATCTGCAATTTGATTCGGTCAATTTCTTCCTTGATCGCTGCGCTGCCCTGCACCGCTGCTTTTTCGGCTTTCCAGACCTCATCCAGATCGGTGTACTCTTTTTCAAGACGCGCGATTTCTTCTTCAATCAAACCAAACCGCTTTTGTGAGGCCTCGTCTTTTTCGCGACGTACGGCCTCGCGCTCAATTTTCAGTTGAATCAGCCGGCGATCCAGCTTGTCCATCACCTCGGGTTTGGAATCTATTTCCATCTTGATGCGCGCTGCCGCCTCATCAATCAGGTCAATGGCTTTGTCCGGTAAAAAGCGGTCCGTGATGTAGCGGTGACTTAACTCAGCGGCTGCCACAATCGCAGGGTCGGTGATATCGACACCATGGTGCAATTCATACCGCTCTTGCAAACCACGCAAAATGGCGATGGTCGATTCCACACTGGGCTCTCCCACCAGCACTTTCTGGAAGCGACGCTCCAGTGCCGCATCCTTTTCAATGTACTTGCGGTATTCGTTCAGCGTCGTGGCACCAATACAATGCAACTCGCCGCGCGCCAAAGCGGGCTTGAGCATGTTGCCTGCGTCAATGGCGCCTTCGGCTTTGCCTGCCCCCACCATGGTGTGGATTTCGTCAATAAATACGATGGTGCGACCTTCATCTTTGGCCACGTCATTGAGCACGGCCTTTAAGCGCTCCTCAAACTCGCCGCGGAACTTGGCACCGGCTAAGAGCAAGGCCATATCCAGGACCAGAACGCGTTTGTTTTTGAGCGTATCAGGCACTTCACCGTTGACAATACGTTGGGCCAACCCCTCCACAATTGCTGTTTTGCCGACACCAGGTTCACCGATAAGCACCGGATTGTTTTTGGTACGACGCTGCAAAATCTGGATTGCCCGGCGAATTTCATCATCGCGACCAATCACGGGATCAAGCTTGCCCATCCGTGCCCGCTCGGTCAGGTCGATGGTGTATTTTTTAAGCGCCTCACGCTGGCCTTCGGCATCGGCAGACTCCACCGCGCCACCACCTCGCACCGCATCAATAGCGGTGCTCAGTGCGCTTTTGGTTAAACCGGAGTCTTTGAGTACACGGCCCAGTTCGCCCTTGTCGTCGATTGCTGCCAGCAAAAACAACTCACTGGCAATAAACTGGTCGCCACGCTTTTGCGCCTCTTTGTCAGTGAGGTTTAACAGCCCGGTTAACTCCCGGCCAATCGATACCTGGCCCGCATTGCCCTGCACCTGGGTAATGCGCCCCAGGCTCTGCTCCAGATCACGAGCCAGCTTGCCAACATTGGCACCAGCGCGAGACATCAAAGCCTTGGTTGAACCATCCTGTTGATTAATCAACGCCAGCATTAAATGCACGGGCTCGATGTAAGGGTTGTCCTGGCCGACCGCCAGGCTCTGTGCGTCAGCTAACGCTTCCTGAAATTTAGTGGTAAATTTTTCAATGCGCATGAATCAGACCTTTCTGCGTCATAATCGAATTACTGACTACATGAGGGCTTAGCCGCCCATTTTCAAGAGCAAGCTATGCACATTCGCCAGTTACAGATAGGCTACGCCCCGGAACATGACCGCATATTGATCAGGATCAATTCAAGTGACGGGCAAGAAGTGCGCTGCTGGCTGACGCGTCGAATGGTCAAACTGCTGATCCCCAGCCTCTCGGACATGATGCAGCGTTTGCTGACTGCTGACCGGGCGCTGGCGCCCGAAGCCCGTGAAGCGCTGCTGGACATGAGTCGCGAAGTTGCCTTGTATTCAGCCGATTTTTCCACACCTTTCACCGAGGCCACCTCTGGCCTGCCGCTGGGGACAGAACCTTTGCTGGTGACCCAGATCGAATTGCATCCGCTGAACGAAACCGGTACACCGGACATCATTCTCAGGTTATTTACCGCCAATGGGCAGGGCTTTGAAATGCGCATGGCCGAGCAATTGCAGCACGGACTGTACGATTTGTTGACCAAAGCCTGCATGCAGGCCGACTGGGCATTGATGGTGGACACTGCCCCCACCATCATTGAGCGCCCGCCTAGCGATCGGCTCAACTAGCCAGAAACATGCCCTGCAGATCGTTTAGAAAGGCCATGCCTTTATCTGTCGCCACCCATCGACCCAAGTCCTTGCGCATGAGTCCCAGATCCTGCGCCTTGGCGACCGTGGTGGAAATGTCGGTCACGGGCCGACCGCATCGCTCGGTGAAATAGTCAGCAGGCACTCCATCCACCAGACGCAAGGCATTGAGCATAAATTCAAACGGCAAATCGGTCGCCTTGATCTCGTTGCTCTGCGCAATCGCATCGCCAGCCAGCGCATTGTCCATATACGCATCAGGATGACGTACACGCATCTCTCGAACAATGCGGTTCGGAAATGAGATTTTGGCATGCGCACCGGCCCCAATCCCCAAGTAATCACCGAACTGCCAGTAGTTCAGATTGTGTTTGGATTGGTGTGTCGGACTGGTCGCAAACGCAGACACCTCGTACCTGAGCAAGCCGGCGTTGAGGGCCTCGTGATGCACCGCCTCCTCGATATCAATCAGGGCGTCGTCTTCGGGCAAACCAATGGGAGGGCGAGCAGCAAAGGCAGTGTTCGGCTCCATGGTCAGTTGGTACAGCGACAGGTGTTGTGGCGAAAACGCCAAGGCCTGCTGTATATCGGCCACGGCCTGGCTTACGGTTTGGCCAGGCAGGCCATACATCAAATCCAGATTGAACCGGTCAAATACCGACGAGGCCAATTGCGCAGCCGCCATGGCCTGCTCGGGGTCATGCACACGACCCAACACGTTCAAATGGACTGCATTAAAGCTTTGCACTCCGATGGACAAGCGAGTCACACCCGCCTGCCGAAACCCCTTGAACTTGTCTGCCTCAAATGTACCGGGATTGGCCTCCAGGGTGACCTCACCGCTCATCGGCATACCCAGCCGGGCACGCACCTCGTTGAGCAGACGGTCGATCGACTCGGCGCTAAACAGCGATGGAGTCCCTCCCCCGATAAAGATGCTATGAAGCTTTCGCCCCCAGACCTTGGGCAGTTGCTGATCGAGGTCTGCAATCAGTGCGTCAATGTAGCGGTCCTGCGGAACCGATGTTGCATCAGCAACGCCTGTCAAGATTGACGAGCCCGGCAACTGATGCGAATTAAAGTCGCAATACGGACATTTCTTGATGCACCAGGGAATGTGAATATACAAAGCCAGCGGTGGCAACGCCGTCAAGCTCACATCACCCGGTTTAAACAAGGACATGATGCTCACGTGCCATCGCCCTGTGAACGAAGCGCTGCCAGCAACTGCCGCAATGCCATACCCCGATGGCTCACCTGATTTTTGACCGCAGGCGCCAAGGCTGCCGCTGTCTTGCCTTGGTCGGGCACATAAAAATGGGGATCGTATCCAAACCCGGCATCGCCACTGGGGGTATCCACAATTTGCCCATGCCACAAGGTTTGTACGATAACCGGACATGGGTCCGTATCAAAACGCAGCCAAGCCAGCGCGCACACATAAAAGGCGCGTCGGTCATCCACACCCTGCAAGCGTTCAATCAACAAGGCGTTGTTAGCCGCATCGGACTTATCCCGTCCGGCGCGCTGAGCATACCGTGCCGAGAAGATACCCGGCTCATTGCGCAGGGCGGGCACACACAAACCGGAATCGTCCGCCAGCGCTGGCAACCCCGTGATGCGGCTGGCGTGACGGGCTTTTTCAAGCGCATTTTCGACAAAGCTGGGGTGCGGCTCGTCCGCCTCATCAACCCCTAAGACCCCCTGGGGCACCAATTCAATATGTAAGGGTTCAAACAAGGCAGAAAACTCTTTGAGCTTGCCTGCATTGTTGCTGGCCAACACCCAACGGCCAGTCATGACAGGCCCAGCACTTGTTTTTGCAAGGCTGACAATTGAGCCAAGCCACTGGCCGCCAGATCCAGCAAGGTGTCCAGCTCCTGCCGTGAAAACGGCACACCTTCTGCCGTACCCTGTACCTCGACAAAATGCTGTTGATCAGTCATGACCACGTTCAGATCGGTTTCGCACCCAGAGTCTTCCTCGTAATCCAGATCAAGGCAGGCATACCCTTTGACCACGCCGACCGACACGGCCGCAACCCAGTTCATGATGGGCAGCGTCTGGACCATGCCGCGCTGCTGCATCCATTGCAAGGCCTGCACCAAGGCCACCATGCCGCCCGTGATCGCAGCCGTACGGGTACCGCCATCGGCCTGAATCACATCGCAGTCAATTTGCAAGGTGCGCTCGCCCAATGCATTCAAGTCAACGGCCGCTCGCAACGAACGCCCGATCAGGCGCTGAATTTCCTGGGTGCGTCCGCTCTGTTTGCCTTTGGAGGCCTCGCGGTCCATCCGGCTGTGGGTCGAGCGGGGCAACATCCCGTACTCCGCGGTAATCCAGCCTTGGCCCTGCCCTTTCAGAAACGACGGCACCTTGTCCTGCACCGAGCAATTACATAACACCTTGGTGTCGCCAAAACTCACCAGCACCGAGCCTTCGGCATGGCGGGTATAGCCCAGCTCAAACGACACAGGACGTAACTGCGTCGTGGCTCGACCCAACGAACGCTCAAAGGTGGAAGTTGTGGATATGGGGGTGACGTTGGTAGACATAAGCAAATCGTTTCCAGGGAACACGTGTTAGGGAAGCTGATCAAACAGCGGTAGTGATTGTAAAGGGTTTGAAAAGGTCGCGGCCAACCGGGTTTGATGAGTAGCATACTGGTCATCGGTCAGCAAATTGCCCAGACGCACGCCCAGCAACCGGATTTTGCGATCAAATCGAACTCGTTTTAGGCACACGTTGGCGCCTTGGCGAAGGTCCTGCGCGGTGCGCACATAGTCAGGCATCGTGACATCACGTGTCACGGTGTTGAAATTATCAAACTTGATTTTGATCCCGATTGTTTTGCCCCAGACACGCTTGCGCTCGCAGTCACCCGCCAGACGAAGACACAGATCATCCAAAATGCCGGTGAGTGTGGCCTTGTCATGCTGCACATGCAGATCGCGGGAAAACGTCGATTCACGGCTGATCGATTTAGGGTCGGTGTGGGTCACCACCGGCCTGTCATCCCTCCCCCAGGCCGCGTCGTGCATCCACTGACCGTAGCTCTTGCCAAACTGCGCTACAAGTACATCCACCGGGGTGACTGCCAGTTGTTCTATGGTGTGTATCCCTATCTGCTGCAACTTCTGATTGGCCTTGGGACCAATCCCGTTGATTCGCTTGGCAGGCAGGGGCCACAACACGGTTTGAACATCACGGGCCATCACCTGGCTGATGCCGTTGGGCTTGTTTAAATCGGAGGCCAGTTTTGCGATCAGCTTGTTCGGCGCCAATCCGATAGAGCAGGTCAGTCCGGTCGACTCAAACACCACCTGAGAAATCGTGCGGGCCAGCGCCCACCCGTTATCGGCTTGAACGCCGTCACTGTGAGTCAGGTCAAGATAAATCTCGTCAATCCCGCGATCTTCCATCAGTGGGGCATGTATTTGCACCGCAGCCTTAAACAACCTCGAATAATGTCGGTACATGTCAAAATCGACGGGCAGACGCAATGCCTCGGGCGCCAACTTGGCTGCCTTCATAAGCCCCATGCCTGAGTGCACGCCCAACGCCCGAGCTTCATACGTCGCAGTCGTGATGACGCCTCGTCCAACGTACTCGCTCAGCGGCGTCCAGGAGGAGCCCTCCGTTCGACGACCTCCGCCGATCACGAGTGGCAAACCCCGAAGCGCAGGGTAACGGAGCAACTCGACGGAGGCATAAAATGCATCCATATCCAGGTGCGCAATAAGACGAAAATCTGAAGTCATGACCGCTTGATGTAACATCACACCTTAAGTGTAAGCCACTCCACCTGAAACGTTTTACCTCATGGATTTAGCCGCTTCAATGCCAAACGAACACACCAGCGCCTCCGAACCCGATTCGAAACCTGTCAAGCCCGCGGCCAAGGCCCGTAAGTCCGGAGCTGTGGGTAAGCC
>DAITMV010000105.1:7632-9896 GCA_036834985.1 Burkholderiaceae bacterium
GCCGGACTCAACATGGAATTGCGCAGCGTCAATTCCAGATTTTTGGACATCCAGTTCCGCATGCCCGACGACTTGCGCAGCATTGAGTCGATTATTCGTGAGGCGCTGGTCAGCCAGTTTGCACGCGGCAAAATCGAATGCCGATTGAACTGGGTGCGAGACCAGTCTCAAGCCGCAGCGCCGCGCTTACAAGCTGAGATGCTCAAAACGCTGGCGTCTTTGGAGCAACAGGTGTTGTCGACCTTCCCGTCCGCATCCGGTTTTCGAGTGGCAGAAATCCTCAACTGGCCCGGTGCGATCGAAGACAACAGTCTGAGCAACGACGAATTGCGTGCCGCCACCGGCGAACTGGCTGAACTGGCCTGCACCGCACTGGGTCAAACGCGAGAGCGCGAAGGCGAACGACTCAAAGACATTTTGCTGGATAAAGTCTCGCAGATGCAGGACGTATTGGCGGTGCTAGAACCCCAACTACCGGCCTTCCTGAAGCATTACGAGCAAAAACTCACTGAACGCGTCACCGAACTGTTTCATCGTGGTGTCGAAGGGCAAAACCAACATATCAGCCGCGAAGACATCCTCGACCGTGTGCGTCAGGAGGTCACCTTGCATGGCATGCGGATCGATGTGGCCGAAGAACTCGAGCGATTGAAAACCCACTTTAAGGAAGCGCGTCACATTCTGGACAAAGGCGGTGCCGTGGGCAAACGACTGGACTTCTTGATGCAGGAACTCAACCGTGAAGCCAACACGCTGGGCTCCAAAGCCAGCGCGATTGAGCAAACGCAGGCCTCACTGGAGCTTAAATTGCTGATCGAACAAATGCGTGAGCAGGTACAAAATCTGGAGTAATCTCCGGACCCGCCACCACCGAACTTCCGCCCGTTTGATAAAATGCAGGCGATCACCTGCCGTGTTTGTACCCCATTCCGGACACTGGCAGTCCATGATCGCAGCCTTTTGATTGTGTAAAACCACCATGACCCAGTATTCAGGAAGCCTTTTTGTCGTCAGCGCCCCCAGCGGAGCCGGAAAATCAACGCTGGTGACCGCCTTGCTGGCGCAAGACAAAGGCATTTCGCTGTCGATTTCGCACACCACCCGTGCGCCACGACCCGGGGAGGTGGATGGTCGCGAATATCATTTTGTGACCGAAGCGCAGTTTGACGCCATTAAATCGCAGGATGGTTTTCTTGAGTTTGCCTACGTACATGGCAACTGGTATGGCACGTCCAGAGCCTGGATCGAGTCGAAAATGGCTGCTGACGAGGACGTTTTGCTAGAAATCGACTGGCAAGGTGCCGAACAGGTGATGAAGCTGATTCCTTCGGCCGTGTCCGTATTCATTCTGCCGCCCTCAATGACCGAACTTGAGCGGCGTTTAAGAGGCCGCGGCACTGACTCTGAATCGGTCATCGCCAAACGGCTTGCAGCCGCAGGAACAGAACTTGCCCAAGCGCATCAGTATGATTATGTTATCCTTAACGATAATTTCGAGATTGCCTCGCAGGAATTGTCCGCGGTCATTGTCGCGTCGCGGTGCCGATTCAGGCAGCAACACGTCAGACACGCCAAACAGCTGGCGCAATTCGGTCTGTAACCCCTTTTTTTTGAGAGATATCGATGGCACGCATTACCGTTGAAGACTGCCTGAAACGAATCCCTAATCGCTTTGAGCTGGCTCTGGCTGCTACCTACCGCGCCCGCATGCTGGCTCAAGGTCATACACCGAAGGTTGACCCGGGCAAAGATAAACCGACCGTCGTTGCCCTGCGAGAAATCGGCGAAGGCAAAATCGGTATCGAGATGCTCAAGCGCGTCCCCATCTGACCGTTAGGCCCCGTACAACCTGAAAGCCCGGGATGCACAAGTCTCGGGCTTTCGCTTTCAAGCGATAGCTGTGTCAAGACCTCTGATCGAAATCAAATTCGCCAAGCTGGACTGCCTGGATATCGTGGTACGCCACGGCACACCAGACGACATCTTGACCCAACTGGCTAAACGTCTGGGCTCCAGCAACAGCCCTTATGAGGGCGAGCCGGCGGTACTGAATATCAGCGAATGGCCTGCCAGTTTAAGCAACGCCGAAGTTCTGGCGCTTTCCGGCGCCGTAGAGCACATCCGATCCGCGCGGGTACAGCTTGTGGGGCTCAAAAGCACAAAAGCCGATCATGAGGTCATCGCCGAGGGGCTCCACTTACACTGGATCGACGCGTCAGACAGCGCTGCGCAGGACGTGCCCAACGCCCCCCCTGGTACAGCGC
>DAITMV010000106.1:0-9888 GCA_036834985.1 Burkholderiaceae bacterium
GCGCTGGGGAGGGGTAGTGAACCGCGTGTCCTGACGCCCTGTTTTTGAGGTAAGGGTGCACCATACCGCCTTGCATGGGACCGGGGCGAACAATCGCCACTTGCACCACCAAGTCGTAATATTCACGCGGTTTTAAGCGTGGCAGCATGCTCATCTGAGCACGTGACTCAACCTGAAATACCCCGATGCTATCGCCTTTGCACAGCATGTCGTAGGTCGCTTCATCAAGATGGGGGATGTCTTGCAGGCGCGTGGGGGCACCGGGTTTATCGGCCAACGCTGCCAGGGTGTGTTTGATGGCTGAGAGCATCCCTAAAGCAAGGATGTCAATTTTTAAAAGCCCCACTGCATCCAGATCATTTTTGTCCCACTGAATGACTGTCCGATCGGGCATGGAAGCGTTTTCAATCGGAACCAGATCGCTCAGCGGGCCACGAGCAATGACAAACCCGCCGCTGTGTTGCGACAGATGACGGGGAAAGCCGATCAGCTCCTCCGTCAGCTGGATCCACAGATCGATAGCTTGAGCGGGTACTGATAGTGCGTGCTGCGCACAGATTGCAGTGATGCATTCACGCTGTATGGTTTTGCCGTCCCACCATTGATGGTGTTTGGCGACCTGGTCGATCATCGCAGCATCCAGCCCCAAGGCTTTGCCGACGTCGCGCAGTGCTGAACGCGGGTGATATGTGATCAGCGCTGCTGCAAGGGCTGCGCGGTCACGGCCGTATTTGGTATAGATGTAGCGAATGACTTCTTCGCGACGCTGGTGTTCAAAATCGATATCGATGTCTGGTGGTTCGTTGCGTTCGCGGCTGATGAATCGTTCGAACAATGAGTATCCACACTCGGGGTTAACCTCGGTGATATGCAGGCAATAACACACGGCTGAGTTGGCAGCAGAGCCACGGCCCTGACATAGTATCTGCTGACTGCGGGCATAGTTGACGATATCAAACACGGTTAAAAAGTAAGCCTCGTAGCGTAGTTCTGTGATTAATTGCAGTTCGTAGGCCAGTTGTTGACGCACTTTTTCAGGCGTTCCGTTGGGGTAGCGTTGTTGTGCGCCTTGCCAGGTGGCGTATTCGAGATAGCTGGCCAGGGTATGTCCCGGCGGTACGATTTCGTCTGGATACTCATAAACCAGCTCGTCAAGACTGAATGTGCATTGTTCCGCAATCGTCAAAGTAGCTTGCAGCAATGATGCGGGATAGAGGCTGGCTAAATTGTTTAATGAGCGAAGGTGTTGCTCTGCGTTCTCAGACAGGTGGGGACGGGTTTGCTCCAGTGATTGGTTGTGAGCGATTGCAGTCAGTGTGTCTTGCAACATCTTGCGTTGCCGCTGGTGCATCAGTACATGGCCGACGGCCACCAGGGGGACGCCACTGATGGCGTGCAAGGTGTAGAGATAATCCAGCCAGGCTTGATCTGTCCCTTCACGGGCTAGATGAACGCCGATCCACAAGCGGCCGGTATAGCGTTTGGCAAGCCATGACAACACGGTGGACGGATCGGTTTGTTCTTGGTGTGGATGAGGCAGCACAATACAGATAATGCCAGGCCAAGCATCTGCCAGGTCAGAGAATATGAGATGGTATTGACCCTTGTCGCTGCGTCGCCGGGCTCGCGTAATCAGCTGTGAAATCGCGCTGTAGCCGGTTTTATTTTTAGCCAACAGAACGAGTGGGCACCAGGGTAAGCCGTCCTCGTTGTGTATTTGCAGATACGTGCCAATCAGCAGGTGTTGACCACAGTCTTTGGCGGCGCTGTGGGCACGAACTACCCCGGCCAGCGAGCATTCGTCAGTTAATGCCAGGGCTCGGTAGCCCAGCGCATGTGAGTGCAGGACGAGCTCTTCCGGGTGAGAAGCGCCGTGTAAAAAACTGAAATTGCTGTGGCACCACAATTCGGCGTAAGTGGCGTGTTGCTGGTCAGTACATGTGGCAGACATGGTGATCAAGATCAAGGCAAAGGGTGATCAGGCAAGCCTAAAAAGGGCCTTAGGCAAACAGGCCGTGAACAAACCAGTGCCCAGTCAGGCGTCGCCCTTGTGGATCGTGTTTTGTATCCAGTTCCTGGTAAATCCATAGTTGTGATGCGTCGCTGTCTTGGGCAATGTAGTAATCACGGCGTACGGGATGATTGTTCCACCAGCCAAATTCGATGCGCTCGGGGCCCGCCAGCAGGGCCAGTGGGCCACTGCGGTGTGGGTGGGTGTGACGCACCTGTAAACGCTCAGGCTGTTCGAGTAGCCACAGCGGTTTGAGCGCGCGTCGTGATAGCCGGGTTCGAGGCAACAAGGGCCGATGGGTGAGGGGGCTGGCAGTAATGACACTTTGTGTGTATTCCGGTCGTGCATCCGGGTGTTCAATAAAGCCTTGTACGTGATGTGCCCCTAAACGGGCTTGAAGGCGTTCAAACAGTTCGTGTAGCTGTGCTGCGTCTTGGGCCGGAGTGCGGGCATCAATCAGGAGTGAATCACTGGTAAGGGATTGATTGACGCAGTCAGTTACTTGCAGTTCGATACTGATGATTTCGTCTGTCAATGGTTGGCGGACAAACTGCTCTCTAAGCAACACCATCCACGGCGCTGCGCTGTGATAGGGATTGGCGCTACGAACGACCCACACCGTAGGTGGTGTGTGATCGTGAGCGAAGGTAAACCGTACAGTGTGGGTTGCCAGCAAACGCTCGGCAAGCCAGTTTGATAATTGCTCCAGCTGAATGGACATCACACGCAAGAGGGCTTCGCTGGCATGGGTATGAAAGGGTACATCCGCCTGCTGCCTGAAATGTAAAGGAGGGACTATCCAGGTCAGGACGCAAGGCATGACGCCGCTGGCCTGATCCACTGCATCGAGCAGGGCTTGACCAAATCGTCGCGCAATGCCCGGGCGTGGTAACTCCATTAACTGACCCAGGGTATGCAGCCCGCAACGATGCAAGGTGTGCAGATGTGTCTGGGCTGCATCGATAGCACACAGTGGAATGGTCGGAAGTGTGTCTTGGGCGTTCTGAACGGTTGCGACACACAGGGGGGCTGTGTCAGTGTGCTGGGCCCAACTGGCCAGCCACCAGGCCAGGCGTGCATAAGGCGCAGCAGCAACAAGATGCCGCGTGAACTGTAGCGCCGGGACGGTTTGCTCTTGATCGGGTTGCGCTGACTCTGTTTGCTGCAATTCGCTTTGGATCAAGCCGAGCAAGCTGGTGAGCCCACCAAAGAGGCACAAACTGCCACCTACATCGAGCAATACCCCGTGACCTGAGGCATCGATCGCGACCTGTGATGTAAAGCGATACGCCCAGTGGGCCAGAGCCCTTGCCTTGTGCTGCCAGTCACTGGGGGTGAGCGGGGCTGATGTTGTGTTCGCGCAAGATGTTATGCGTATTGCGATCCACATCATGATGCGTGCCTTTGGTTGTGCTGGTCGGCTGGTGATGGATAGGGGATCCAGGGGCGTCCTCGGGGTGACGGTAAGCCCGCGGTAACCAAGCGTGTGCTTCGATTAAGTCAAGCAGAAGTGGCTGTGCCAGAACAGGGCCGCGTCGCTTGAGAATATCGACCCGCAGTTGTGAGGGGGTGGCTGCATTCAAATGCAGGCGTAGTTGTGCCGGCGAGGGCTGGTGTTGCGCTCGACTGGGTCGGAACAGAAAGCTCAATGCATGGGACTGACTTGCAACCGCTTGCAAGCGGCGTAGTTGATCGGATCGGGCATGGGTTGTTCGTTCAGGCAGCCAGGCGAGCAATGCACCAAAGGCATTGCTGTTCAAGACGCGTTCGAGTGCCCAGAGATGATCGGCTGCGTTGTGCGCACGGATCACCAAAAGTTGTGATGCCTTGATACCGAATTGTTCAAAGCCCTGCGCGTAGGGCGTAAAGGGAGGGGCCAGCAAAACGATTTGTTTCCCTTTGCGCGTTTGCTCAAGCAGGGCCGGCATGAGCAGTCGTAACTCACCGATACCGTAATGTTTGAGCAAAAGCTCGATGAGTGTATGGGTGGGCCAGCCGCCTCCGGGCAATTCTTGGTCGAGCCGTGGGTAGCCTGTGCGGATGGCCTGGTTGCGATGTTGCCCCAGTTGACTGGCTCTCCACAGCGCAGGTTGCGCTTGCAGTAAATCGTCCAGGGTTGACATGCTTATCCCAAATGGCCGGAACGAATCAGACCAACACCCAGCCCTTCGATGGCAAACTCATCACGCTGTTGATCCACTACGATCGGCGCAAAATCGGGATTTTCGGCAATCAACTGTATGCGGCCGCGCTCAGCCTGATAGCGTTTGACGGTCACATCATCGTTGATGCGCGCAACTACAATTTGCCCGTTGCGAGCGGTGCTGGTTTTTTTGACGGCGAGTAAATCACCGTCAAGGATACCGATGTCGCGCATCGACATGCCACGTACTTTGAGCAGGTAGTCTGGTTTTTCGCTGAACAGGCTGATATCGACCGGGTAGCGTGCTTCTACATGCTCTTGTGCCAGTATAGGACTGCCGGCTGCAACACGCCCAACGAGAGGTAAATCGAGCAAGGCTTCAAACACACGGTTGCTCGAGTGTTCGATGGCCTCTACCACATACTCTCCCAACAGGCGGATACCTCGGGAAGTGCTCGCATCAATGGCGATGACGCCTTTGCGAGCCAGTGCCTGCAAATGGTCTTCAGCCGCGTTGGCCGATTTAAAGCCCAAGGTTTTGGCGATCTCTGCCCGTGTAGGGGGTCGGCCTGTTTGTTGAATCTGATCCCGAATCAGGTCGAGAATTTCCTGTTGCCGAGGGGTAAGACCCTTCATGACACACTCCGCAGTGAGCAAAAAATATACTGTTACTATATACAGTAATTATTCGTTTGCCAAGGAGTGACTTGCTTGCTGCGAGGCGTCGTGAGTGACTCCTCATGTGCGGGTGAATCCAAAACACCCGGTCCGCAGTAAAACTTGGACATATTCAACCGGAAAAGACAGAGGAATTTCGGGAGATTCAGGCCACAGAGCGGGACGGCAACGCCGTACCCGCGGCCAGTTTGCCAAGCGCCAACCGTAAGGTTTCATCCTTTTTGGCAAAACAGAAACGGATATGTTTGCGAGCAGAGCCCTGCGTGTAAAACGACGAAACGGGAATGGCTGCCACGCCAACATGTTCAGTTAACCACTGGCAAAATTCCAGATCATTCATCTGACTACACGGATTGCCCATCCCGCTGTAATCGACCACCTGAAAGTACGTCCCTTCGCACGGCATGAGTGTAAAGCCCGTTTGAGACAAGCCTTGGCGGAATAGATCCCGTTTGGCTTGATAAAAAGCAGGTAATTGCTCCGCCGAGTCAAAGTCGTGTCCCCAGTAGCTGGCAATGGCCGCCTGTAGCGGTGTCGCCACTGAAAACACATTGTATTGGTGCACTTTGCGAAATTCGGCAGACAACGCCGCCGGTGCCGCTGCATAAGCGATTTTCCATCCAGTAACGTGCAGGCTTTTACCAAAACTAGACACCAGCACGCTGCGTTTGGCCAGCCTTGGAAAGTGGGACACGCTGTGGTGCTTTTGCCCGTCAAACACCATGTGCTCGTACACTTCATCGGAAATGACCCACAAACCATGTTCTTCACACAAGGCTTGCAGTTGTTCCATATCAGCCAGCGTCCAGACCCGGCCGGTGGGGTTGTGAGGAGAGTTGATCATGATGCCGCGTGTAGCCGGTGTGATCGCTGCCGCAATCGCAGACCAATCGGGCAGATAGTTCTCGTTCAGGCTGACGGCTCGCGCGTTGCCGCCCGCCAGCTGAATTGCCGGGATGTAGCTGTCGTAGACGGGCTCGAGCACAAACACCTCATCACCGGGGTGCACCAAGGCCAAAATGGCACTGGTCAGGGCTTCCGTGGCACCTGCGGTCACCGTGATTTCTTGATCGGCGTCGTATCGCACGCCCCCAAAGTGCAGAATCTTTTTTTCGATCACGGCACGCAGGGCGGGCAGCCCGGTCATCGGGGCATATTGGTTCATGCCCTGATGCATGGCTCGGCTGGCTGCGTCCAGCAGCCGTGGGTCAGGTTCAAAATCAGGAAAACCCTGACCTAAATTGACCGCCTGGTGCTGCATGGCCAGTTGGCTCATCACTGTAAAAATGGTGGTGCCCAGCTGTGGTAACTTCGATCTTAAATCCATCTGCGATAATGCGTCTTTTGTATGCATGACAATCACTGCTGTTGAAGGTTACAACCATGACCCTGATGTTGGTGCTCTCACCTGCCAAATCACTTGACTACGATACACCGCCCACGGTGTCTGACTATACCTTGCCCGAACATATTCAAGAAGCGCAGGGTCTGATCGATGTATTACGACCCTTAAGCCCTGTGCAGGTCGGGGAACTGATGGACATCAGCGACAAACTGGCTGCCCTGAATGTGGCACGCTATGAGAGCTGGCAGCCCACATTCACGACCGACAATGCCAAACAGGCTGTACTGGCTTTTAATGGCGACGTATACGAAGGCCTGCAAGCACAGACACTTAAGCCCGCCGATCTGAAGTTTGCCCAAAAGCATGTACGGATTTTATCCGGCTTGTACGGTTTGTTGCGCCCATTGGACCTGATGCAGCCGTACCGGCTTGAGATGGGGACTCGACTGACCAACCCCAAAGGCAAGGATTTGTATGCCTATTGGAAAGGCATTGTGGCCCAGCGCCTGAATGAGGAGTTGGGCTCTGCCAAGGCGGTGCTGGTCAATTTGGCTTCGGACGAATACTTCAAGTCAGTGGATTTGAAGCAACTCAAAGCGCGTGTGGTGCATCCGGTGTTTGAGGATTTAAAATCCGGCCGGTATAAAATCATCAGCTTTTATGCAAAACGCGCCCGGGGCTTGATGGCACGCTATGCCATTACCAAGCGGGTCACCCGGGTTGAGCAATTGAAAGACTTCGACCTCGAAGGTTACCGGTATGATGCTCAGGCATCGACAACCGATACCTGGGTGTTCCGTAGGGACCAGGTGCCGGCACCCGCCGGCAAAACCGCAGCCAAGCGTTAAAGAACGCGGCTGATGCATCTTAGACTGAACCAGCGAAAGAGCAGGGCATGACCACACGAATTTTAATCAGCAACGACGACGGCTACAGCGCCCCTGGCATTATTGCGCTGCAGGAGGCACTGACCCGCCGTCTCGGCTCGACTGTCAGCATCACCGTGGTGGCTCCCGAACAGGACCGTTCCGGCGCTTCCAACTCGCTCACCCTGGACCGCCCCTTGCACGTGCGAACTGCCGCCAGTGGCTCTATTTACATCAATGGTACGCCCACCGATTGTGTTCACGTGGCCATCACCGGTTTGCTGCCCGAGCGTCCGGACCTTGTATTGTCCGGCATCAACAACGGCGCCAATATGGGCGATGACACGATTTATTCTGGCACCGTCGCTGCAGCGATGGAAGGTTATCTGCTGGGTGTATCGTCCATCGCCTTTTCGCTGGCGGGCAAGGGATATGCCAATCTGGCTGCTGCCGCGCAGATAGCCGCCGACATCGTCGAACGGTTTTTGAAAACCCCACCCACCGAAGGGCAGGTGTTGCTGAACGTCAATATTCCCCCGCTGGCAGGCGATGAAATCAAAGGTGTTGTGGCCACTCGCCTGGGTAAACGCCACCACGCCGAGCCGGTGATTCCGACCCAAACCCCGCACGGCGAAACGGTCTACTGGATTGGTCCGGCCGGCAAGGCGCGTGACGCGGGTCCCGGGACCGACTTTAACGCGGTCAGTGAAGGTTATGTTTCCGTGACAGCCTTGCAAGCTGACCTGACCCGATTTGACGCCATGCACCATCTGGCGCAGTGGCTCTTGTAGTGACATGAGCACTTTTCGCAAGCCACCCCCGCCGTTGATGCCGCAGGCTGTCAGGAAGAAAGATCCTTTGCCTGTACAATCCTCGGGCTTGGGGCTGACCTCTGACCGTGCGCGTGAGCGTATGGTCGAGCGGCTTGTGATTGCGGGCATCAAAAATCCGCAAGTGCTCGATGCAATGAGGCAGGTGCCGCGCCACAGTTTTGTGGATGAAGCACTGGCGTCCCGGGCTTACGAGGACGCTGCTTTGCCGATCGGTCATCAACAAACGATTTCCCGTCCGTTTATTGTGGCCCGTGTGGCCGAGCACATCCTGTCGATCAGCCGGCCAGTAAAAAAAGTGCTGGAAGTGGGTACCGGGTGTGGTTATCAGGCGGCTGTGCTGGCCAAACTGGTGCCGGATATCTGTTCAATTGAACGCATACAGGCCTTGTTTGAAAAAGCCAAAACCAATCTGCGTGCCACTCGAATGACCTCGGTTCGGTTGGTCTATGGTGACGGTTTGGTTGGTTTGCCGCAGGCTGCCCCGTTTGATGCCATTGTGGTGGCCGCGGCAGGACTGGACGTACCGGCGGCGCTCCTGGAGCAGTTGGCCATCGGTGGTCGTCTCGTCGTGCCCGTAGCGGCGGGGAAAGAGCAGGTGCTGGCTGTTATTGACCGGACCGGCCCCAAGGAATGGCACCGTGAAAACCGCGATGCAGTGCGTTTTGTACCGCTGTTGCCAGGGACAAAACACCGCTAGGGGTCAGATCCTGGCTCCACGGATCTATCGGATCGTTCTACATCTGGTTCTACTTGTGAGTTTTTATACATGACATACGCTGTATCCCTTCGCTGGTTCGGTTACCCGCTTGCTTGCGTCAGTGCCGCTGTGCTGTGGTCCTTGGCCGGTTGCTCCACGTCCGGACAGCCCGCCCCGGTGATCGACCGCTCGAACCATTCACGCAGCGAGACAACCGGCAAAGGGGCGGTGGCCCCAGCGGTCGTGGCCGCTCCGGGCACCTATATCGTTAAAAAAGGTGACACCTTGTACAGTGTGGCCCTCGAGACCGGCCACGATTGGCGCGATCTGGCGTCGTGGAACAACCTTGAAAACCCCAACCGCATTTTGGTGGGGCAGACCCTCAGAACCACAGCACCCACAGATGCAAGCGCTGCTGTGGCGGTGGCGCAACCCATTTCTTCTGGCACGGTAGAGGTCCGCCCGATTGACAGTCCTGGAGGAAAATCCGCTAAGGAGGCCACTAAGGAGGTGACCAACAAAGAGGCGGATGCCAACAAGACCAGCGACTCCAAGCCCAAGCCTGACCCCGCAGCCGAGCCCGATATGGGCTGGGTGTGGCCCGTAGCCGGCAGCGTGTTTGAAACCTTCATGGAAGGCAAAAACAAGGGGATCGACATCGCCGCCAAGGCTGGAGATGCCGTCACCGCCTCCGCAGACGGCAAGGTGGTCTACGCCGGTAATGCCTTGCGTGGCTATGGCAATCTGGTGATCATCAAGCACAACGCCCTGTTCCTCAGTGCTTACGCACATAACCGCACCTTGCTGGTCAAGGAGGGCGAAGTGGTCAAAAAATCCCAAAAAATCGCCGAAGTTGGCAACACCGACTCCGATCGCGTCAAGCTGCACTTTGAAATCCGTAAACAGGGTCGCCCTGTTGATCCTTTGAAATACCTGCCCGCCCGTTGATTCATGAGAAGCCGAACCCCCAAAGTCCAAGAGTCCGTCACGCTGGACATCGAATCCCTTGATCTGGATGCTCAAGGCATTGCCCACCGTGATGGCAAAGTCATTTTTGTAGAAGGCGCCTTACCCCGTGAACGGGTGCGCGCCAATATCACACGCACCAAGCCCAGCTTTGAAAAAGCCCGTACCACTGAGGTGTTAAGGTCGGCCTACAGTCGCGTTCAGCCGCAATGCCCTCACTTTGGCGTCTGCGGTGGGTGTTCCATGCAGCATGTGGAGTTTTCGTCACAAGTGGCGATCAAGGCCCGCGCTGTGGAAGATCAACTCTGGCACATTGGCCGTATCAAACCCGACCTGGTGTTGCGTCCCA
>DAITMV010000107.1:0-9822 GCA_036834985.1 Burkholderiaceae bacterium
TTTAGGGGGTGGGTGATACCCGAGGCGCTCACCTTGGTTGTAAAAATGTCAACGAATGTAATGTTCTAACGTTAATCAATGACTAACTGAGGAGAAAATCATGAAAGCTGGTACTTTCGGAATGCTTGCTGTATCAACACTGGCGGGCGTTTTGACGTTGTCCGGTCCTGTCAATGCCGCCGATTTGGGGGTGGGGGTTACTGTAGGGGGGCAAGTGGCCCCCGGTGTCTACGGACGCATCGATATTCTCAATGGCGCCATCCCCCCAGTGGTCTACCAGCAGCCTGTGATCATTACCCAAGGCCCCCAGGTACTGTCCCCCATTTATATGAATGTACCTCCTGGACACGCTAAAAACTGGTCCAAGCACTGCTATAAATACAACGCCTGCGGCATCCCTGTGTATTTTGTAAGAACCAGCGAATATGGCCCATTACCTGGACCAGGTCGTTACGAGGAGCGACGTGAGTACGATGAACGCCGCGGGCGTGACCGCGATGACGATGACCATGACAACCGTGGCCGCGGGAATGGCAACGGGAGAGGGCGCGGACATGACCGCGACTAAGCGGGCTTAGTTACGTTTTATCGGATTTGCTGATCAACGCCATGGCGGTGTTCAGCGAACCGAGCAACATCATGGGCACGGCGACTGTCAGTGCAATTAGAAGCGCGATGGCTTTGACGGGAATGGATCTGGTTTGAAACACGGTAATCTGCAACTTTTTAAGTGATAACTCATTTTGGGCCATGAGTGTAACGTTTAAGTTCCAGAAAAAAGTCGGTTATTCCCTCTAATTTGAGTGATGGCTCATATTTACAGCTTGCCTGCATGAACACGCTAGGCCATTGATTGAGTCAGTTCGTGTAAATAACTTAAAGCCTGTCCATCGCCGCTTAACGAGGCCAGATGCTGGGTTGCGCAGATTCGCTTCATCAGTATGGAGCGCGAGAGCAAGGCCAAATACGCAAATACTACCTGGCTGGGCAACGTGTCCGGTTCCAGCAACGATTTGCTCAGGATATCCAGTCCCTGTTTTTCCAGTTGTGCCTGTACGGTTGTCAGTGTGGACAGTTGCGATATTAAATCGGGGTTGTTACTCCACACCGTCAACTGTTGGGCCAGACGAATAAACAAGCGGCTGCTAAATCGGGTGTTCCCCGTAAGGCTGCTAATCGAGCATTCACCCATCGACTGCATCCAGGCAACACATTCATCCAGAAGATTCAAATCATCACGTAACGCGTTCAAAAGACCGCTGATAAACGCCACGTTGTTGTTGAGTGATCCTAACAACAGCGCCGATTTGAATTCGCGGGTTATCTTGAGCGATTGCAGCGTTTTGACCAGGCCCAGCGTGGCGTGCAGGGGCTCGAAGTTGGTGTCCTCTGCAAAAAAACGCTGGCCCAGCAGGCTGATGACATCTTCAAACTCATGCAGACTGGCCTCGGTGGTTTTGACCGCATAGTGGATGTCCATATGCGTAATCAGATGCTGCGGCGATTTCTCAAAATCAACGCCTTCCTTGCGTAACAGATCAACCGCCTCGCGCCATCCGTGAATCAACTGATGCAGGCTCTGCAGGTGCCGCCCCAGTTGGTGCGAGTTGCGCCAATTAATGTCCTGCAAGGTCACGTGTTGCTGGCGCAGGTAGCCATCCAGGGTGTCCAGACAGGTGCTCAGATCGCTGATCGCATGTCCTAGATTGGCCCATTGGACAATGGTGTCTTCAGGCGATTGTTTGATGGTGTCTGCACCCTCGATCCCTTGTTGGGAACACACTAGGTCGATGAGCTGGTTCCAGCGCATGATCTGCGCAATATCCTTGAATCGGCCGCTTTTTTTGGCCGGACCGAGGATTTGCTGGTACAAGGCGTTGCCCTCGTATTGGAGGCACAGGCGGTGATACTGTGCCAGCATGCCGAGCAGGCGATGGGCTTTGGCTTGCTCAAAGTCGCCGCCTTTGCTGAGCGATTCATACAGTTTTTTGGCTTGACTAAATGCGGGGGTCAGTTGCTTGACCCAGCCTGAATGCGTCGCGAGCGTGGCGACGGCCTTATCCAGTATCTGTATATCCAGCGTTCCGCTCAGGGTCAGATGTTCTTCCAGTGATTTTTTCAGATGCCGAATGGTTATAAATTCTTTCTCAGCCGTGGCGATCACCGTTGGGGCAATACTGCGTCCCAAGCCGTCGGTGCGATAGGCCAGTGACGAGAGCGGCGCCTGGCTGGCCAACTCGCAAAAGGCAGCCGCCCGGGCGAGGGCAGAGGGCAAATTCAGATCCAGCTGAGGCAGGCAGCTTTGCAAGGCCCAAACTCGGTTGAGGGCCGCCTGGGTGCGGATGTACTGGTCTTCGATGGCCTGCAGTGTGTTGACGGTTTGGCTGAGCGGCAGTTCCTGCTGACCCAGGTGTTCAAGCTGATGCAAGGCCGGTGCCCAGCTGGGGGTCAGGTCCACGCCCCGCATCTGCGCCTGTTGGCGCATTTTGAGTACGCCCAACAGCTCACATTGCACCTGAAGTACAGACAAGCGCTGGCCTACATGTTTGAGCTCATGGTCATTCAGGCGGTACAGTGTGCTGATCAACTCCGGGTAATAATCTTCTTGCAACCACGGGGACAGTTTTTCCAGCTCGGCGGCGACTTGACGCGCTTCAAAATAATGCAGCTCGGCGGGTTCACTGACCTGGCTTTGGTAGGTCTGGACCAGTTCCTGCAGGTGGTTGACACGCCGTTGGGCCGCTTCAAACGCGGCTGCATAGATTCTCATGCGCTGTGCGATGGCAGCCGGATGAGCGACGGCCTCAGGGCGTGGTAGCCATGCGCAGGCGCGAACCCCAGGAAACTGGGCTAACAGGGTTTGTTTATAACCGACCAATTGCTTGAAAGAGCGTACATTGTGGCGCAGGTTCAGCCGTCGCATCTGGTCTTTGGACCAAAACGTTAAATGGGTTGTGAGCTTGTAGATGTGCCCCGCACGTTGGCGATAACGTTGCACGTTGCGAATGAGTTTGTCCGAGCTGATCGAAAAATCATCCTCATGGACAACCCCCAGGCGATTTTCGATATCTGTCAGCGGATGGATTCGGGGTGGGGCAAGCCGCGACATCAGCTTTTGTTGCTGCACAGACGAGCCCGTCAACAAAGCGGGTTCAACCTCTTCCCGCCAGCCGGTGTGATCCATCCACATCAACACCGGACGCGCATCAACCGCCCAGTATGGCCGAGTGTTGCAGGCCAGCCTGAGTGACTGGATCACTTCCCCGAAGTGTTCCTCGGACAGGGAGTTATCCCATTGAAGGCCGTAGGCCTGCGCAAACCAGGCGCGCAAGTTCGGCAATTCGCACAGCTGCGCGCTGCGTGCACTGATTTCAAAGGAAGCCTGCCCATTGTGGGACAGTCGCCCATCCTGCGTGTGCAGTTTGACCGGAATAAAGTGGGTTGGCACCCGCAGGCTGGCTTGCTCATGGCTAGGGTCCGGGCATCGTATGCTGGCAACAACCAGCACCAGTTGTGAATCGCTGCCGGTCCGATGACGCTGCAGGTATTGATTCTGTATGTATCCGAGGTACTCGACCAGATCGCTCGATGACAGGCTGCTTTTGAGCAGGTGGCCAGCGGCAGCGGCATCATGGTGTGTTCCAGCGGCATGGGTACGTGGAGCCAGGAGAACACGCTGGCGATCACGCAAGAGTCGGCGCACCGCCGCGGAGGCGTCGCTGGCTCTTGCAAACAGGGTCATGTGGTCTTGCTCTTCCACGTTTGGAAATGAATTCCAATCCAAGCCGGTCGCGGCCTGTTGATAAGCTGGCGTTGCAGTGCTTGCCGGCGTGTTTAACATGGTTAAGATCCAATAATGGGGAGTTCAACGTCGACCGTCTGGGGGTCGAGCAGGAGTTAAAGGTCATGACGCATCTGTACCCCGTTAGAATGGCTTAAGCCTGAGGAATGTAAATCAATGAAAAACGGTGGATTTACCGTCCTGTTTGCGTGCTTCGTGACGTACGCGTTTGGGTTGATGTCTGGAATTTAATACAATGGGTGTTGTGATCAGAGGAGGTGTTGAGCATGAAACAGCAGTGGATTGACATAGCGGCGCACGACGGAGGTACTTTTAAGGCCTATGTGTCGATTCCGCCGACAGGAACCGGCCCCGGGATTGTGCTGTGTCAGGAGATTTTTGGTGTCAACGAACATATTCGGGGGGTGGCGGATCAATACGCCGCTGACGGGTACGTGGTGGTGGCTCCAGATATATTCTGGCGTCAGCAACCCCGCGTTGATCTGGGTTATTCCGACGCTGATTTTCAGGCCGGCTTTGCACTGATGAAGGGAATGGACTTTCCCCTGGCAATCAAAGACCTGATCAGCACGGTGGCTGCCTTGCGGGCACGCCCGGAGGTCACGGGGAAAGTGGCTTCGCTGGGTTATTGCATGGGCGGTGCCTTGTCGTATTTAAGTGCAGCGCATGCAGGTGTGGATGCTGCGGTGTGTTATTACGGTGGCGGTATCCACACGATGTTGGACCGCGCTGCCATGATCAATGTCCCCATCCTCATGCACTTTGCCGAAAAAGACGGTTTTATTCCCACAAGCGCAGTGGCCTCAATTAAGCAGGCATTTGCGGACAAGCCCGATGCGTCCATCCAGACCTATCCCGATGTGGATCATGGCTTTAATTGCTGGGGTCGCCCCATGTATAACCAACGCGCAGCGGCGCTGGCCAGAGGCCGCACACTGGAATTTTTGTCGGGAGTTTTATGAGCAAAACAGTCGGTCGACGGGTACAAATCAGGATCGACGGGCCCATTGCCCATGTGATCTTGTCGCGCCCTGACAAACACAACGGAATGGATATGGACATGCTTTACGCGGTGGTTGATGCCCAAAAAGCCTTGCGTAAAAACAAGGCCATTCGCGGTATCGTCATCAGCGGCGAAGGCCCCTCATTTTGCGCGGGGCTGGATGTCAAATCTGTGTTGAGCCAGCCCCTCAAGGCGTTTGGCCTGTATCTGAAGTTGTGGTCATTAAGTGCCAATATTTTTCAGCGATGGAGTATGGGCTGGCGTGAGCTGGGTGTGCCGGTGTTGGCGGCCATCCATGGCAATTGTTTTGGGGCGGGCATCCAGTTGGCTTTAGGCGCCGATATTCGATTTGCCAGTCCCGATGCGCAGATCTCCATTATGGAAGCCAAGTGGGGTTTGGTTCCGGATATGGGCGGCGCGGCCTTGTTACGAGAATTGTTGCCGCTGGATATGGCCAAGGAGCTGACTTTCACCGGACGGGTACTGGCTGCGACTGAGGCGCAGCAGTTGGGCCTGGTAACACACGTGGTCGACGATCCCGTCGAGGCGGCGGTCCGGTTACTGAATGAAATTATGGTTAGGTCGCCTGACAGCGTGGCGGCGGGCAAGTTTTTGCTTCAATCAGCCTGGTCCGGCTCTGATGAAGGTGCTTTAAGCCAGGAGCGCAAGTGGCAGCGCGCGGTGATGGGCCGTAAAAATCAAAGGATTGCAGTGGCGAATAACCAGGCAAAAAGCCCGGACGGGCAACAAGCGTTTGCCGCTCGCAGGATTGTGGCTGACTGATGGCGTCTTATGGAATAAGTCGGTTCTTAAGGCGCGGGTGGTTGCTGACGGTGGTCCTGTGTCTGGTTTGCGCACCGGCTCAAGCCGGCAAGGTGCTGTCCCAGGTCAAGGCCAAGGGCATTGTGCAGTGCGGCGTTAGTAACGGCGTGGCCGGTTTCTCATTTGCCGATTCAAAAGGGGAGTGGGCCGGGCTGGATGTTGATGTATGCCGTGCTGTGGCCGCTGCAGTGCTGGGCGATGCAAAAAAAGTTAATTTTGTACCCTTGAATGCACAGCAGCGGTTTACTGCCTTGCAGTCAGGCGAGGTGGATGTATTGTCCCGCAACACCAGTTGGACCTTGCAGCGCGACGCCGGTATGGGGCTGAGTTTTGCCGCGATCACCTTTTATGACGGACAAGGGTTTTTAGTCCCCAAAAAGCTCAAGATCACTGACGCCCGGCAGCTCAAAGGGGTGGATGTGTGTGTGCAATCGGGCACAACTAACGAAAAAAATGTTGCCGAGTATTTTCGGGCCAACGGCATCAAGTCCAAGAGCATTGTGTTTGACAGTTTTGAGGCCGCCTACAAAGCTTTTTTCTCGGGTCGATGCCAGGCGTTCTCGACCGATGCATCCGCCCTGGCAGGTCTGAAAAACAAGGAGGCGAGTAAGCCAGACGACTACCTCATCTTGCCCACCTTGATTTCTAAAGAGCCCTTGGGCCCGTTGGTGAAACGGGGGGATGACGACTGGCTGGCCGTGGTCCGCTGGACTGTCTATGCATTGATTGAGGCCGAGGAGTTGGGGGTTACTGCTCGTCAGGTCGATACGCTTAAATCTTCTGCAGACCCGGCCATCAGGCGTTTGCTGGGGGCTGGGGATGACATGGGAAAACCATTGGGGCTGGACAAGGAATGGGCGTATCGAGCCATCAAGGCGGTGGGTAATTATGGTGAAGTGTTTGACCGCAATGTAGGGCAGGGATCGCCTCTTAAACTGCCGCGAGGGGCCAATCAGCTATGGAATAAAGGCGGACTGTTATATGCGCCTCCGGTGCGTTAGATGCACATGTCAACAACGCGTCGCGTGACCTTGTCCGTGCGCCGCTCATGGGGGCGATGGGTCATTCCAGCTGCCATCCTGGTGGCGCTTCTGGTGGGGTTATGGCGCCTCGCCCTGCAGGTAGGGCAATCACTTGCAGCCCAATCCATACCGTTTGGTTTTGAGTTTTTGCAAGATGTCAGCGGCTTTCAGATCAGTGAATCGCTTATTGCGTTTGATGACCAATCCACGGTCGCACAGGCTTTGCTGGTGGGTATGCTAAACACGGTCAAGGTCAGCTTGCCGGGGATTGTCGCTGCCACCACGATCGGGTGGATGGTCGGAGTGGGGCGCATTTCAAACAATCCACTCATACGATTCTATGCGCGTCTGTATGTGGATTGCCTGCGCAATATACCTCTCTTGTTGCAGGTGTTGGCTTGGTACTTTGTAGTCACGCAGACTTTGCCAAACAACGAGCACCCGGCTCACTGGGGAGACCATGTTTTTTTGAGTCAATCAGGCCTGTTTTTCCCCGGTTACGTGTGGCAAGAGGCGTCTGGCCTGTGGGGGTGGGAATGGCCTGACGCGTCGGGGTTTCGGATCACGGGCGGTTGGTTTGTATCGCCGGAATTTATGGCGTTATGGCTGGCGTTGTCCACATACACGGGCGCCTATCTCGCTGAAATTGTGCGTGCAGGGCTGGCCTCCGTCTCGGTAGGGCAGCGGCAGGCGGCGATGTCGCTTGGTTTAAAACCGCGTGATGTGGTGCACGCCATCGTGATGCCACAAGCCATTCGATTCATGATTCCGCCAGGGGCCAATCAGTGGTTAAACCTGATCAAAAACTCAAGCCTCGCGGTGGCGGTGGGCTATCCTGACTTGATGTCTGTCAGCAACACCACGTTAAATCAGACGGGCCGTGCACTCGAGTGTGTGCTGTTGACCATGGCCGTGTACTTGTTGCTTTCTCTGATCACAGCGGTGCTCGCCCACTGGATGAATCGAAGGTCATTGCAGTGGTCTGAGCCAGATGGCCTGCCGTTGACGGTGTACCAGCCATGAGTGGCCCTGGTCGCCGTGGTTTTACCCAGGCCCGGCAGCACGTATTGACCTTGGTCAGCGTGGTTGCGGGCCTATGGCTATTGTACGACGTGCTGCAGTGGGCGTTCATGGATGCAGTGTGGTCGCCAACCCTGGCGCTGTGCGAGCAAGCCAAGGGGCAGGGCGCCTGCTGGGGTGTGATCGCTGAAAAATTCAGACCCCTGTTATGGGGGCGATTTCCCCTCCACGAACAATGGCGTGCCGCCGCGGCCAGCGGGTTGATGATTGCAGCGACTGCCCAGTTACTGCTCAGGTCGCAAGTGCGCTTTAAAGCAGTCGTCATGCTGCTGGCATTGGGGTTGTCGGTGTGGTTGATGGCCGGCGGGCTGGGTCTGGAGCGTGTGCCGTCCCAACGCTGGGGGGGCCTACCCTTGACGCTGTTGGTGTCTTTGTCGGCCTTGATTCTGGCGTGGCCCGTGGCTCTGGCGTTAGCGGTGACCCGATATGCAAAGTACCCTGTATTGTCAGCCTTGGCGACTGCGCTGATCGAGTTGATTCGCGGTGTGCCACTCGTGGCTGTCTTGTTTGTGGCTGCGTTTGTATGGCCTTTGCTAAACCCCCAGAGCGTGGGCTCAGACAAACTGGTTCGGCTTATCTTGGCCATTACCGTGTTTGTCGCAGCCTACCAGGCAGAAATCATCCGGGGGGGCTTGCAGGTGGTACCTCGCCATCAAATAGAGGCGGCCAGGGCCTTGGGCTTTGGCTGGTGGGGCGTGCAACGCTACATTGTTCTACCTCAAGCGATTGATACCGCTTTGCCCGCCTTGGTCAGCTCATGGATCAGTACGCTCAAAGACTCCTCACTGATTACGGTAGTCAGTGTGTATGAACTGACAGGAGGACTTTCTATCGCCATTGGAGGCGATGTGCAGTGGCGAGCGTACTACCTGGAAGCCTATATTTTTATTGCGCTGATCTATGGCCTGCTGTGCTATTTGCTGGCAACGATTGGTCGCCAGCTCGAACGTTCAGGACATCACGATTGATCGCGAAGATTGGCCCACAACCAGCTAAGGCCTGGCACGGAGGTGTACAGTAAAAACATAATACGCTGCTGGTCCATATCAGCGTAACGCAGGCTGAATTGGCCTCTAAAACCCTGGTTGACATAGATGTGCTGTAAATACTGCTGAGCCCAATCACTGAATACGAAAAAACAAAGTGTCAGCCAAACACACGTTAGAATGCCCCAGGACATGGCCCAGGTGTTAACGGGTTTGGGTTGAATACGCTGATAAACCATGACATGCTCCTGTGTATGAAGTGATCAAACCACTGTGTTTAATATACTGTTCTTATGAACAGTACTTTATGATCGCAGCGAAGATACGTCAAGTGTTTTTATCGATCGTTGTGCAAGAAAGTGCATATCAGATGGCAAGTTGGTTGTGGACTCGTGGTGTCAAACAAGTGATGGTCAATACCTGGTTACGTAGCCTGGGGACGTTGTTGGTGTGGATGGTGGCGTCCGGGAGCGCCTTGGCACAGGGAGCAAACGATCCCAAGCCGGTCTGGATCGACGCCGATCCAGCCTGCGGGCAGTCTTTTTGGCAGGATGTAGATGACTGCTTTGCCATCACGCAGGCCTTGTTTTCCCCGCAACTGGCGGTTCGTGGTATCAGCGTGGTCCATGGCAATGGCAGCGGTCAAAGCGCCATGGTCACTGCCCGGGAGTTACTGAATCGGTTGGACAATAAAACGCCCCTGTTTATCGGGTATCAACTACCATTTTCTTCCCCGGCCGCGTTGACCGAGCTCAATCGCACCCGAAGCGTACCCGACGCGGTATGGGCCATGGCGCAGGCGCTGCGCAACGAGCGCCTGACGATTATTGCGCTGGGGCCGCTGACCAACATCGCTGCCCTGATCCAGATGTACCCGGAATTAATTGAGCAAATCGAATCGGTAGTGATGCTGGGCGGCCTGTTGCCCCAAGAGCCCTACTGGATTTACCCAAGCGACCGCCTGCCGATGCGCGATTTCAACATCATCAAAGACCCAGTCGCTGCGGCTTACGTCGTCAATACGGCGGTACCCGTCAAGGCGATACCGGTCAAAGCCGCATTTAAGGCGCTGATCACTCATCGGGATTTGGAGGTGTTGGGTAAGGA
>DAITMV010000108.1:0-9800 GCA_036834985.1 Burkholderiaceae bacterium
AATTTCGACGCAAATCTTTACCCTAAGTGGGTCAATTTTGGATGCAACTCAACAGTCTAAGGCTCAGGAACTTGGCTTCTCACTACCTAACGGTTTAATTGATTCCGCTAAATTGAAGGTTGGAATTGAGCGGATGTTTGGTGCTGAGTTCCTTGATTCGGTAGGTTTGACCTTTCTCCCTCCTCCAATAACGGCATGGCCAGTATCGATGATGACTAGGCCTTTATCAGCTTTTCAGCCATTACAGCACTTGCTGTTAAAACAATTTTTGGAACAATGCGCCCCTGAAAATCCCACAGTCGTAACCTCTACTCTTGTTGCAAAAGATACTGTGTATTGCCCGAACGGCTATGCCTCTCACGGGACTCGGCATCCGGTCGAAAAATTATTAGTTCGCGCCGACGCGTTGGGACGGATAGGGCGTGCGTATTGTAGTTGTGGGCTCAAGTTTTCGTTCAGGCATCTGCAACCGAACTCGAGGCTACCTGAAGTTCTACACTATGAGGACTTCGGTCCTGAATACTGCTCCATAGCACTCAATTTACGAGAACAAGGTTATACCGGTAGGGAGATGGCAGAACGGCTAGGGCTTAGTATGACCAACATCAAAACTTTACTCAAAAACAGAGAAAGAAAAAGCATTTCAATTCCAAAATCGGTCGTACTTCAGTGGAGAGAGGAGTGGAAATCTTTATTGTCTGCGATTGCACCAAAAGGACACAAAGCTGCCCAAGCGATTAATCGTCGCCTGTATACCAATCTCAACTCTTACGACAGGGATTGGTTGAGGTCATCAGCCGAGTCGTTTATCACCGAGAGAAACAAAAGAAAAAAGGCTATACGCGTCGATTGGGCCTCGCGGGACAGGCCATGGAGTGTGGCTCTTGAAGAAGCCGCAAAGAAGATAAGGGGTGAAAGTCCAAAACTTAGAAGGGCGAGCCGCTCCGCTATCATTTCGGAGGCCCAGGTATATAACCTCAGTCCTGCTGTGCTTGAACTCCTTCCGCTGTGCAAGAAGACCCTACAAGAACTCGAAGAATCTGTTGCAAACTTTCAAATACGGCGATTGTATCGAGTAATAAGGGAGCTAAAGGATGAAGGTTCACCGCTCGATGATTGGCGAATCTATTCGAAGGCTCGAATTCCCTCGTTCCGCGTAACGACAAACCTCATGAAAGTCGTTAAAGAGGCTAAAAGTATTGAAATCTAGCTTGTACGCTGAGCTCTCAGTCAACTTTGGTGTGCTCTACGCGCGAGGGTCTTCAGGATGTCTCTTATGTCTATCCATATTGAGCAATTGAGGTGCTCTTTGATGCAATCAGACTTGTTGCTGCACATAAAAATCCTGGAAAACGAAACCCAAAGAGGACTTAGCATCAAAACTTATTGTTCTCTATACCCTTGTGCAGAAATCAGAACTGTCAAGTCGAAAAAAATTTATTCTCGTGCTAATTCGCTCTAATTTTTTTATGTCAAATATTGATAGATTTACATAAATGATGATAATTTATCATTTTGATGTTCAAAATAAGCATGAGCACTAGCGACCTCGACCAAATTGTCCTCGAGTGTATTGCACGTCTGGAGCCCTTGTGCGCTGGGCGAGTTGCTGCTGGTTTAATCCAGCAGCAAGTGGCCCGCCCACGTCCCACTGTCAATCGAGCACTTGCCAGGTTAGTGGGAAGTGGTGAGTTGATAAGATTAGGGGCTGGTCGTTCAATAACCTATTCGATAGTTCGTGCTGAATCTTATCAATCCACACAAAAAAAAGTCCACGCCAAACGTTTAAAACAGAACACTCAAAACTCTGACCCAGCTCTTTCAGGGCACTCTCCCACTGGTTTCCTGTGGAGCAAACCCGCACGCAAAGTGGTGGCGATGTTGTCCGCCCCAATGGGTGCCCGAAAACCAATTGCCTACCAAAGGGCTTTTGTGGAGGGCTACACGCCCAACAGTTCCACCATCTTGCCGAATGCCTTGGCTGTGGAGCTTTTCAACGCTGGAAGGTCCAAAGACCAGCTACCAGCGGGCACTTACGCACGCAAGGTACTTGAGCAGTTGCTGATTGATTTGTCTTGGTCTTCTTCACGATTGGAGGGCTGCCGCAAAAGTCTGCTCGACACACGGGAGCTGTTTGAGAAAGGCCGTTCTGAATTGGGTGACAGGGATTCTGTGATGTTGTTGAACCACAAGGAGGCCATTGAGTTTTTGGTGGATGCCGTGCCCACGGAAGGGATGACTGTCCCGGTGGTGCGCAACCTTCAAAGTATTTTGATGCGGGATTTGCTAGATGACCAAAGTGATTTGGGCGGTATTCGAAAAAAAATTGCGAACATCCAAGACACAGTCTATCTACCCAGCGAAGACCCACACCTGCTGGAGGAAATGCTGTCCATGGTGGTGAACAAAGCCTGTGAGGTACGAAACCCAGTAGAGTCCGCTTTTTTTCTGTGGGTGAATATTGCTTACCTTCAGCCTTTTGTGGATGGCAACAAACACACCAGCCGCCTAGCTGCCAATATGCCATTTTTACTCAGCAATTGCGCACCGTTGTCATTTTTAGATGTTGGGCAACCGGAATATGCGCTGGCCATGCTGGCCGTGTATGAGCGTTGTGATGTCACGCTGGCTGCCGAATTGTTTGCATGGACCTATCGCCGGTCCATCGAGCGCTACCAAGTGGTGGTCGAGTCCATGGGCGGCCCTCACCCATTGCGGGTGAGGTATCGAGAGCAACTGGGCGAAGCCATCCGGAACATTGTATTTTTCGGACTGACGCTACGCCAAACTGTGACTCAATTGACGGTTTCCGAAAATGACCGTGCCGTGTTTATTGGAATGCTCGAAGAAGAATTGGACGCACTGCAGCCCTACAACTGCGCGCGCTACCGTTTACCGATGGTAAAAACTGCCGACTGGATAAAACAGGGGCGTGCGAGGTGAACCCTCCGAAGGACTAGAGGAAACTTTTGCATGCTTTCAGATACCGAGGGTACGGAAAGTTATAAAGGAATTAAAGAGGGAGGGTTTGCCACCGGATGATTTGCGAATCTATTCAAAGGCCCGAATCCCGTCTTTCTTCATAACAAAAATCCGATGCAAGTTGTTAAATAGGCTGAAAGTATTAAAATCCCGCTCGTAAACAGAGTCCGAGAGATGTAGTAAAGGCGCTAAAGTCTTTACGAGCCAATATCGGTGCGGGTCTGAACAGTATTTGTCTGTTGAAATTCCCTCGCTCGCGCAGCCGGTAAGAACTTTAGCTTTTTGGGCTCAAAAACTCGACCTATAAAAATCAATGACTTAGGCCGCTTTCCCGTAAAGACTTTAATGTTTCCTGACACCTCTGCGTATCTATCTTGCGCAACGCCTCCGCAACTGCGGGGGCGGGCCTTGCCCGTCCAAGGCCAACTCAGCGCACCTACATGATCTTCACGTAGATCATTCATCCTTGTAGAAAAAATTTCCACTCTGGTTGTTGTTCCCTCTTGACCTTCAAGTGCACTTTAACTTTAAACTTGGGTCATCGGTTGCAGGTCATCACCTGTGCACCGACCCATGAACGCTGTACAAGGATAAGGGTAAGGCACCACCATGAAAATCGGAGATCTCGCCAAGCGCACCGGGCTTACGCCTGCGACCATCCGGTTTTATGAGTCAAAAGGCCTGATCACAGCGGTGAGCCGGCGAGCAAACGGCTACCGGGAGTATCCCGCCGAGGCGGTGGCCGTCCTGACCATCATCACCAACGCGCAGCAAACCGGCTTTACCCTCGATCAGATCAAGCACGTGTTGCCCGGCAACCTGTCCCACTGGAAGCACGACGAATTACTCGCCATGCTCAAAACCAAAATCGACGATATCGATGCCATGCAACGCAAATTGGCCCAGAGTAAAGCGCAGCTACTCGATTTGATCGGTCTGATCGAGGCCAAACCGGACGGGATGGATTGCGATGACAACGCCGTCCGCATCATGAACAACATGGGTCTGATCCCCTCGATCACCACGCCAACCAAGGAATAACCATTATGCAAACAGTGCTGGGAGCCAACGGGCAAATTGGAAGCGAACTGGCCAGATGGCTCAATGTGAAACACACCAGCGCCATACGCCTGGTCAGCCGACGGCCCCATAAAGTCAATGAGACCGACGAGGTGTTCAGTGCCGATCTGCTTGATGCCCAGCAAACGTTGAACGCTGTTGAAGGTTCTGAGACGGTGTATCTCACCGCCGGCCTGCCGATGGACACCCAGCGGTGGGTCGAGCAATGGCCTGTGCTGATGAATAACGTCATCTTGGCGTGCGAAAAGCATGGCGCCAAGTTGGTCTTTTTTGACAACACCTACATGTACCCGCAAACCGCGACGCCCCAAACCGAAGACGCTCCGTTTGAGCCATTCGGCATGAAAGGCGAGGTCCGCGCCGATATCACTCGACAATTGCTCACGGCCATGCAGGCGGGCCGGGTACAGGCCCTGATCTGCCGGGCGCCGGAGTTTTATGGCCCAGGCGCCACCCAGAGCATTACCAATACCACGGTGATTGACAATCTCCGAGCGGGCAAAAAGCCCAAGGTGTTTTTGCGGGATGACACCCTGCGCACGTTGATTTACACCCCCGATGCCAGCCGCGCGATGGCCTTGCTTGGCAACACCCCCGATGCTTTTGGGCAAACCTGGCACTTGCCTTGTGACGATAATCGCCTCACCTATCGACAGTTTGTCGAGCTGGCAGCCCAGTGTTTTGGACGGCCTGCTGACTATCAGGTCATACACGCCTGGCAGTTAAAGCTGGCGGGCTTGTTTAATCCACAGATTCGCGATGCTGCCGAGCTGTTGCCCCGTTACCGGGTCGATAACCTGTTTGTCTCTGATAAGTTCAAATCCAGGTTTCCCGATTTTCAGGTCACCACCCTTCGTCAGGGGCTGACCGTGATCGCACAAGAAAACAAGTAAGTAAAACAACAACACCCACTCATTCAGAGGAGCAGTTCTATGACCACCAACACACAGTGGATGATTTACGGCGCCAACGGCTACACGGGCGAGCTCATTGCCAAAGAGGCGGTCCGTCAAGGGCTCAAACCCATCGTGGCGGGCCGCAGTCGCGACAAAGTCGAGCAGATTGCCAGCGCATTGGGACTGCAGTCCCGCGTGTTCGGGCTGGACAGCCCCGAGCAAATCGCCACCCATCTCGCCGGAATGAAGGTGGTTTTGCACTGTGCCGGGCCGTTCTCGGTCACTGCCGAACCCATGATGAAAGCCTGTATCAAGGCCGGCGTCCATTATCTGGACATCACCGGCGAAATCAATGTATTTGAGCAGGCCCAGGCGCTGTCTGCGCAGGCCGGCAAGGCGGGTGTTGTATTGTGTCCTGGCGTTGGATTTGACGTCATTCCCACCGATTGCGTAGCGGCCAAATTAAAAGAAATTCTGCCCGATGCAACCCATCTGTCGTTGGGGTTTGACTCACGTTCAGGCTTTTCTCCAGGTACCGCCAAAACCTCCGTCGAAGGCTTGGCGCAGGGCGGCAAAGTTCGGGTGAACGGCGTGATTCAGACCGTACCCTTGGCCTTTAAAGTGCGCAAAATTAATTTTGGTGACGGCGACAAGTTGGCTATGACTATCCCGTGGGGTGATGTGTCCACGGCCTATCACACCACCGGCATTCCGAACGTCGAAACCTTTATCCCAGGCTCGCCCCGCATGATCTCCAACGCAAAACGCGCCAACTGGATTCGCCCCATTTTAGGTTTCAAAGTCGTTCAGGATTTCATCAAGCGACGTATCGACAAAACCGTCAAAGGCCCCAGCGAAAAGGCCCGCGACGCCATGCCGACCTTTGTCTGGGGTGAGGCGCGCAATGCGAGTGGGCAAATCAAAACTGTTCGCATCAAAACCGCCAACGGGTATAGCTTGACCATCGAGGGCTCGGTTGCTGTGGCCAAGCATCTGTTATCGGCAAGCGTGCAAGGCGGCGCAGCAACACCCTCAAAGCTGATGGGCACCGACTTTGTAACCACGCTGCGCGGGTCGGGGGCATTTGAGCTGGCGTGACGCTTACAGTTTGCGAACCACCTTCAAATCAGGCTTTTTACGAACCGTCCGTTTAGGCTTGGCAGGCACGCTTTCCAGCACGGTGGTGCTGCCTGCCTGGGGCTGTTTGACGGTTGAATCCGCATCATGCATGGCCTGTTCATTGCGAATTTCGGTGGCCTGCAATTCGCGGATAGCCTCATTGGCGCCTTGAAACTTACCCGCGATATCAGCCGCCCAGTGGAACAGCCCAGGCGCCAGAATCACCGGTGTAATCATCTTGGGTGCGATGCTCTTGCGCTCACGTTTTATAATCGCTTTATGCATCACGCTGATCACCTGTTCGGGCTCCAGTGCATTAAACAGCCCCTTGTTGCCGCCCCACAGCTTGTCGGTGTTCCCTTCCTTTTGGGCGTCCGCCAGCATGTTTGTTTTCACGAACGTGGGGTGCAGGCAACCCACGCCAATGCCATCAAGCGCCAACTCTTGCCGAGCCACATCCGCCAGGGCTTCAACCCCAGCTTTGGAGGCGGCATAATGCGACATCAGCGGGGTGTGGATGGCAGCGGCCAGCGACGAAATCACCTGGATGTAGCCTCTGGTTTCGCGCAGATGCGGGATCGCTGCACGCAGCGTGTAAAACGCACCCATCAGGTTGACATCAATCACTTTTCTGAACTGGGCCGGATCCATGTGCTCAATCGAGCCCAGGGCCAATATACCTGCGTTGGCGACCACCACGTCAATGCGACCGAAGTCCTGTGCGATGGTTTGCATCGTACGCACCATCTGATCCAGGTCCGTGACATTGGCCACATAGCCACGTGCATTGTTCCCCAGCTTGCGCGCAGTCTCCTCAACCGTTTTTGCATCAATATCCATGATGGCAACGCAGCCACCGTCCGCAATGATGCGCGCCGCCAGGCCTGCACCCAGTCCGCGTCCGGCCCCGGTGATTGCCACAACTTTGTTATTCAGGCTTGCCTTGGTCTTGGCCATGTTCTGATCTCCGATACAGCTTGTTTTATTGTTGTATAAAGGTACGTACATCCTGGATAAAGCGATCAGGCGCTTCTTCCATGGGGATGTGACCCACACCAGGGTACGTGACCAACGTGGCATGCGGGCAGTGCGCAACCAATTGATGGGCCGATGAAATGGGCACCCAGCGATCCTCCTGGCCCCACACCACCAGCACAGGGCACGTCAGCTTTTTAAGGCGCGCCACGTCATATTCCATGTCCTCGAGGATATGGATCATCTTGCGGATGCCCGAGCGGTTGGCCTTTTGCATAAACAAATCAATGTATTGCTCCAGCGTTTTATCCGACAGCTTTTTCTTGTCACCATATACATCGCGCGTGGCCATTTTCAGGACGGGTGTTGGCAAGGAATAGGGCGCCAACAGCCCGAGCAACTTGTATGTGAACAATTTGACGTAGATCGGCATTTTTTGCGGAAATGCCACCGCGTCAGACAGTACTATTTTTGACACCTTGTCCGGATGTTCAACTGCCAGATCCCACGTCAACAGGCCCCCCAGCGAGTTACCGATCACCACAGCGTCTTTGACGTTCAACTGACCCAACAGTTCATTTACAAACCGCCGATAAATGGCCAGCGTCATGTGCAATGTCTTGCCCTTGGCGTCCCGCATCGGGCCGGTCAGGCCAAAAGGTGGCAGGTCAAAACGAATCACCCGATGGTCCTTTTTCAGATCAGCGGCGCAGGCGTCCCAAGTGTGCAGCGAGGCGGCAAACCCATGAATCATTACTACCGCTGGGCCTGTTCCTTCCTCGACCACATGCACCTGCGTGCCCATGACCTCGACAAACCGAGAGCCCGGATAGGTGTATTTGGCCAGCAAGGTGGCGCGTGGCACCTCACTGATTCCCAGTAAACGTGCGATGGGCATGTTGTGTCTGTCTCCAAAAACTTGTTGTTATGTATCAAGGGCGTCGTGATGGGGCCGTCGTTGATAGGACCGCTCCGTGTCGCGACGCTATGTTACCTGCAGGTTGCCCTGAATATTGTTCGGGTTTTGAATGTTTGTCATGACGACTGGTCGATCAGCCGAACCTCCTGCCTCATGATGACCAGCATGATTAAGCCTGGTAGGGCCAGTCCCACGGACACCATGAAAAACGAGGTCCATCCGATGTGCTCAACCACATAACCGGAGGGCGCGGTCAAATACACCCGCCCAAACGACGCTAACGCCGAAAGCAGTGCATATTGCGTAGCCGAAAACTGCGCACTGCATAGCCCCGTGAGCAGCGCCACAAAAGCCGCTGTGCCCATCCCGCCACACAGGTTCTCGATTCCCACAGCCAACCCCAGTGTCCACATGCTTTTGGCAGAGATCGACAAATACCAAAAACACAGGTTAGAGGCCGCTTGCAGTATTCCGAACGCCACCAAGGCCCGGTACAGTCCGATACGGGCCAGAATAGTACCGCCCAGCAATGCTCCGCCGATGGTGGCAGCCAAGCCCAGCGCCTTGTTCATCAATCCCACCTCAGTGGGCGTAAAACCAACGCCACGAATCAAAAAAGAGGTACTCAGACTGCCTGCAAACGCATCGCCCAGTTTGTACAGGATGATCAGCAGCAAAAGCCACATGGCTCCCTTGCGTCCGCTGTAGTCTGTCCATGCGCTGCTCACCGCAGCCCAGATGCTGCCTGGCGCATGAGTCCGTGTCGGCAGGGCCGGTGCAATCAGCGTAAAGCAGGCCAGTCCAAGCATCAGAAGGCCCATGATCGTGTAGGTACTGCGCCATCCCAGCCATTGATCGGCCATGATCAAGGCCAGCCCCCCTGATACCAGCATCGCCAAGCGATAACCGAACACCGACCACGCTGCACCCAGGCCACGGTCTTTGCTGGGTAGCAGCTCCGTTCGGTAGGCGTCAAAGGCAATGTCTTGCGTGGCAGACGAGGCGGCGATTGCACAGGCCAGCAGCCCCACCAGCAAGGGGGTTTGAACACCGACGGCCGCCAGGGCAAACAGGGCCAATCCGAGGGTCAGCTGCGTCATGAACAGCCACGACCGTCGATGATCGGCAAAGCGCGGGTAGTAGCGATCCAGCAGCGGTGCCCACAAAAACTTGAAGGTGTACGGCGTACCGGCTATGGCCAACAGTCCGATGGTTTTCAGATCCACCCCCTCGACTGTGAGCCAGGCCTGAAGGCTTGCGCCTGATAACGCCAGCGGCAATCCACTGGAAAAGCCCAACAAAAGAAGGGCAGCTAAAGAATAATTGCGACGATTCATGCTCAGGGGGTTGACGTTTGGCTAAATTACATTAATAATCCGTGGTTCTCTACGGAGGGGTGCCCGAGTGGCTAAAGGGGGCAGACTGTAAATCTGTTGGCTTACGCCTACGTTGGTTCGAATCCAACCTCCTCCACCAGAATTTAAGACATCAAGTGTAATGGAAGTTGAGGGCAATCGTTTCAAGCCCTGCGTTTTCATGGTGCGGCGGGTGTAGCTCAATGGTAGAGCAGAAGCCTTCCAAGCTTATGACGAGGGTTCGATTCCCTTCACCCGCTCCAGTTGTCGAAAAATAGCAAGAGAAGAATTAAAGCATTTAGCGCCCATGTGGCTCAGTGGTAGAGCACTCCCTTGGTAAGGGAGAGGTCACGCGTTCGATCCGCGTCATGGGCACCACCTTCATTAATACTGCGCGTACAGCGCTCTTCATGAGGTCGTCATGGCAAAAGGTAAGTTTGAGCGGACCAAACCGCACGTAAACGTAGGTACGAT
>DAITMV010000109.1:0-9685 GCA_036834985.1 Burkholderiaceae bacterium
TTGAACAGGCCCAGGCCGCGCAGGAAGAGCTGATCAACGATCTGACCAACAGCATTCACAATTACGCGCGGGAAACACTGAACGCTACAGAACAAACCATCAACCTGTATGACGTGTTGTACCCGCTGATTTTTGAATACCGCGCTCGGGCATTCAAAAAAGGAATCAGTATCCGGTTTGTCAGCACGAATCTTCGCATCACCACAGACCCATCCAAGCTGCGACGCATCGTCCGCAATGCCATCGACAACGCGTTTAAACACTGCCAGGACGGCAAGATCCTCGTGGGGGTGCGCCGCAGCCGTGAGACAGTCTCCATACAGGTATGGGACACCGGCCCGGGTCTTGACACCTACAACAAAAATGCGAGCACCAGTGGCTCTCACATTGGCAATACGGTGATGTTTGATCTGGCCCAATCAATTGGCGCAAGCACCGAGGTCAACACCGTGTTCTACACACGTGGTGCATACAAGACTGGGGCATTTTTTGAGCTCAATCTGCCGGTTCATCGGGCCAAATCAGTCAATGCGTCGCTGGTACCCAAAGGCGTTTACAACAATGGTGCCAAGTCGTTTCGGCAAGGCTATATTGTGGACACAACGCCTGACGGCCTAAGCGATGAGCTGATGGTCAAACTGCAGCAATTTGGGCAAAACACCTGCGTGTCGCGCCTAAAAACCATCATCAAAAACATCGACAAGCGCATTTACCCAAGCTATGTGATTGTGATGGTGAGGGATGTAAGCCATGATGTGTTCCTGACCGACAAAGTACTGGCCAGCGAAACACAAACCTTTGTGCCGGTGATCTATGTATTGGCCAAATCGGGGCTGAACATGAAGATACCATCACGCCCGGGCATTTCGGTTGTACCTTACGCCTTTGCCTATCCGGAGAACATTCTGCGGACGGTCGCCAGCACGGCCTCACTGCTTGGAAAGCTGGACCCAGCCGAGCTTGACGGGAAAATCTCGGAGGATATGGACCCCGTCAAGACGGCTCGCCGCCGTGAAACCCAAACAGGCTAACTCAAAAACTTGACTCCCCATTGGTGGCATTTTACTGACTCGCTGTAAGGCTTAACCTACAACACATGTAGCCAAACAAGTGAGTTCAAACATGTTGATCGATACCCTGTTAGACAAGAGCACCGCCTACCCCACCCTGAGCACCATTTGCCTGGTGACCCTGAGCGTGAACACCGTCACGGAGCAGTCGCTGGACACCAACGGTCTGGACGGCTACTTGACCGGCCTGTCATTGATTGACACGACCGGCCTGGATGAGGAACAACTGCGCTGGATCTTCGACCCGGTGCGCGGTGAGGCCAAACCAGCGTTCCCTGCGCACTTGCAAAAACTGATCGCCAGCGAGATCAAAGACTACGCGGCGCGCTACCTGGCAGTGATTCAGGACAGCGGCTCCCCCTTAGAATCGATTGAACAGCGAATCGCCATTGGACTGCCTGCCAACCTGGACGCCTGGTTGTACGGCTTTTCGCTGGCAGTTGATAAATACGTTCGTGAACACCAATGGTGGAACAGCAAGCTGTTGTCAACCCGACTTCAGTTGATTGAAAGCCTGTGTCTGGACAAGGACAACTATGCACTGCTGACTGCCAGCAAGAACGTTGCAGCGATCAACAGCCTGTTACGCGAGTTACGCAGCCACTTTTACCTGGGGACTATGCAATGAGAGCGGGCTGTCCTGATCGGTCGGTTCGCCCAGTGCAGACAGGACATCAATGGCACGCCGATAGCCGTTCAAGCAATCGGCGGTCGAAATATCAAGCGTGGGCTCTTGCTCATACAATGACGCAACCGCACGTTTATGAAATACATCAAGGCCTGCCATGCAAATCAAACGCTCCGCGCGTTGACGGTCAGCCAGCTCAATCTCGCTGGAGTCGGGCAAGCCACTCGGGTGCCACACGTAGGGCATCCATGAATACACATCGGGCCGGTTGGGTGAACGGGCCAGACATTCCAGAAAACTCTTCAAGCCTTTGGGCTTGAGGGCCTGATCGCCAGCTTGAGCAAGCAAGGCGTCAATATCGGACCAGATTTTTTTTTGTTCTTTCGCTCTCATAAATAGCGGCTCCCGATTGGGTCAAGTCATAACGTATTGTCCCTAGTGCGGCAATCCGTACGTATCCCCTTTATGGGGAGAACTTTCGATATGGGTACACCCTGATAGCTCTAAACGGTCTCATCAGGTACAGTCAGCCTCATGATTTAACGAGAAGTTTTTAAACATGAGCCTGTTATTCTCTCCGCTATCCTTGGGTCCGGTTACCCTTCGCAACCGTATTGTTGTTGCTCCGATGTGTCAGTACTCCGCCCATATGGGCACAGCCAGTGACTGGCATCATTTCCATTTGGGCCAATTGGTATTAAGTGGTGCAGACCTTGTCATTCTGGAGGCCACAGGCGTGACTCCCGAAGGTCGTATTTCACCCTGGTGTCTTGGGTTGTGGAACAAGGACTGCGAATATGCGCTGGCCAAAGCAGTCAGCCATCTGCGCAGTCTTGCACCAACCAAGTTGGGCATTCAGCTGGCGCATGCCGGCCGTAAAGCGTCGAGTCAACGGCCATGGGAAGGCGGTCAGTTAATCCCTGCCAGCGAGCCGTTTGGATGGCAGCCCCAAGCACCCTCCCCCATCGCGCATTTGGCCCATGAGCCACCTCCCCGCGAATTATCCGTCGATGACCTGCATGCCCTGGTCGAGTCGTTTGCTCAGTCAGCCGAGCGCGCCGTGCGACTGGGTTTTGACGTGATCGAGCTGCATGCCGCGCATGGTTATCTGTTGCACCAATTTTTATCGCCCTTATCTAACCATCGCACGGATGCATTTGGCGGCGAACTGAATAACCGCATGCGATTTCCCCTGATGGTGTTTGAAGCCATGCGTGCCGTGGTCCCACAGCATGTTGCTTTGGGTGTGCGAGTCTCAGCCACCGATTGGGTCAGTCACAAGCCCAGTTGGACGGATGATCAAACCATCGAACTGGCGCAAGCGCTGCAGCGCAAGGGCTGTGATTTTATTCATGTCTCAAGTGGTGGGCTATCGACCGAACAAGTCATACCTGTGGGTCCAGGGTATCAGATCCCTCTGGCCAGCCGAATTAAACAGGCCATCAACATACCGGTGATTGCCGTCGGAATGATCACCGAACCCAAGCAGGCGGAGGACGTCATCGCCCAAGGCCATGCAGATGGTGTTGCCTTGGCGCGCGCCTTCTTATACAACCCGCGGTGGGGTTGGCATGCAGCGACCCAACTAGGAGGCACTGTGTACGGACCACCTCAATATTGGCGAGGCCTGCCACGCGAAGCATCGCGTATTTTTGGTGACATCAGCATCGCGCAACGCTGATCTTGTCTGCCCTGAATGAGCCATGCGCGTTTTTACCTGGCCAGAGGAAAGGACTGGGTAGCTAACCCGCTAAGTTTTGAGTTAGGGGTAAAGACACGCCCTTTTTCCAAGACGAATTATCTGACTGCACACCTACACTCGCAATACGATTGTCACAGACATGCTTTTTTCAGGAGCACCGGTAATGTTTAATTTACGGACAAGATCGCTAACGCAGCAGATCTCAGCAGCGACCATTGCCACCATTGCAATTATATTGTTGATATTGACAACCGCAACGACATGGGTCGCCAAACGCAGTGCAGTGGAGTCATCCCAGTCTGAGCTGGGCAATCAAATTAAAACCATGCAGGTGGTACTGGACAGCTACTTTGAGAATGTGAAGTCCCGGAGCGAACGACAATTCAAAATACTCAATGAATTGATGCCCGGCGAGTTGTCGCTGGGTGATCAGTTGGTTACGGTCAATGGAGTTTCGATGCCTGCCGTTACCATGGGCGGGCGTGTGATCAACGGCGATCACAAGTTTTTGGAAGAATTAAAAACCATTACCGACAACGAAGCCGCCATTATTGTGATTCACGACGGTAAAGTGCTTCGTGCGTCCACGCTCTTGAAAAAGGATGGAAAATTCCTCGACGGTTCGGAAATTCCCGCAACAGACCCCGTGGCCAAACAACTCCTGAGTGGACAAGACTACGCTGGTTTAACGGTGCGCAACGGTAGTTATTTTTTCAGTAAAGTACGGGTACTCAAAGACGCCAATGGTAAGCCGTATGGCGGGTTGTCCTTGCGATTGAACCTCCAGAGCGAACTGAACCAGATCAGCAACATGTTCAAAAGCCTGAAAATTGCCAAAACAGGCTATGTATCCATTATTCGTGTGGGTGATGAAAAGGTGGGGGGCTCAGAATTTGTATTGCACCCTACCTTGGCCGGTAAATCATTGAATGACCTCAAAACGCAGCCCGAGATCGCCAACAATCTGCGCAGCATAAGCACAGGCCCGCTAGGTGTCAGTACCATGGACGGCTATTTGGGTGGCATGGATGTAAACGCCAACGCATTGTTGGCGGTTGGTAAATCTGACGCCTGGCAATGGCGAGTGGTGGCAGGCGCCCCCATGAGCGAATTTCTGGAACAAAGCAATTTAACCCGTAACCTGAACATGCTGGCAGGTTTGATTGCGGCCGTAATTTGTACCTTGGTCGTGTCATGGACACTGAGCCACAAACTCAAACCGCTGACCCATGTAGCGCAGGCACTCAAGCGCCTGGGCTCGGGCGACCTCAATGCACATGTTGAAAAAGTGCAGGCCAACAGCCGCAATGAAATTGACGTCTTAGGCTCAGCATTAAACAATACCGCTGAACAAATGAAGCAGTTGATCGGCGGTGTTGATCAAGCCAGCCGAGAAATTCAGGAAGCGGCCAATAACCTGCTGGAACAAGTAGAAGTGGCACGCCAATGTTCAGAGCAACAATTTGACGCCTCCTCCAGCATGTCAGCGTCGGTTGAACAGATGCATGCCGCCGTTTCACAAGTGGCAGAAAACGCCACCGAGGCGGCTCAGGCCAGCGCCAATGTCAGCGAGGAGACCAACCGGGGGCGTGATATGGTGTCGGGTACGATTGCAGACATGAACACCATTTCCCAGCAGGTCAACTCGTCTGCTGAAGTGGTGCAGACCTTGGGTGAAAGCTCTCAGCAAATTCTCAACATCGTCAGCGTGATTCGCGATATCGCCGAAAAAACCAACTTGCTGGCGTTGAATGCAGCGATTGAGGCGGCCCGTGCAGGTGAGGCCGGCCGGGGCTTTGCGGTGGTAGCCGATGAGGTGCGCAAGCTGGCTGAAATGACACGCCAATCGACGCAGGAAATTTCCAGCACCGTTGGCAACATAGTTGGCCAAACACAAACAGCCGTGACATTTATGGAGTCTGTCAGCACGGGGGTTGGCGAAAGCGTTGAGCGAGCCAACAATGCCGGCAGTGCACTGGATGAAATCGATCAGCTGATTGAACGGTCCGCGGTTCGTGCCAACGATATTGCCCACAGCACCAGCGAACAGCGCATTGCCACTGAGCGACTGGCGCAGGCCGTAGAAAAAATCACGGACCTGGCTCATCGCAATCACACGGCTACGCAAAACAGTGAAGAGTCTGCCCGTCAAATGATGGGCCTGGCTCATCGCCTGAAAGACGCCTTGTCTCAGTTCAAGGCGGCATAAACCGACGGACGGCGATGGGACCACGGTTGAGCCTGCTCCAATTGTGCAGCCAGCGTCAACAGTGTGGACTCGTCGCCGTATCGGCCGGTGAACATCATCCCGATCGGCAAACCATTTTTGTTCCAGTGTAGGGGTACACTCATCGAAGGCTGGCCTGTCACGTTGGCTGCCATGGTCTGGGAGCAATAGGAAAAGACGCGTCCACCGTTTTGAACGACAAACTCTGGTTTAGTCGCAATCGAGCCGATTGGCAAATGCGCCAGCAGATTGTATTGGAATCGTTCTTTCAGCGTAGGTCGCAATCCGCCCACCTCGATGGGAGGCTCGCCCAGCGTTGACGTCAGTAACACATCATAGCCTTCAAAAAACGTCATCCAGCGACGTGAGAACTGATGTAACGTCCACACCGCTTGAGACACATCCGCCGCCGTAAAGGCTTCTGACAAATTCAGCAAACCCCAGGTGCGTGTTTCAAAGTCACTGCGATGCGCTGTTCTGCCCAAGCGGCGCTCGGCCTCACGTATGGTGCCGCCCACCTCGGCTGCGACCAAAATGGAATACGCGTATATAAACTCATCCCGGTTGATCGGCAGACTCACTTCCTCCACCTGATGACCCAGCTGTTCGAGCAGGCGCGCAGTTTTTAATACGCCCTCCTTGCAGTCAGGGTGCAAGGTTTCGCCCAAACCCGGATGGGTAGAAAATGCGATGCGTAACTGACCGGGTGCTTTATGAATGGCGGCGCTGAACGAGTCGGCGGGAGGCGCTATACGGACCAGTTGTCCGGGGTAGTTGCCGTGCAGGGCGTCAAGTGCTGCTGCAGAATCCCTGACCGTACGGGAGACCACGTTTTCAGCAATAAAGCCGTACCATCCGTCCGGAGCGTGCGGGCCAGACGGCACGCGGCCGCGAGACGGCTTGATACCAAACAATCCGCAACAGGACGCCGGTATCCGTATCGAGCCACCGCCATCGCTGGCGCTGGCCATCGGAACGATGCCTGCCGCCACCGCAGCGCTCGAGCCACCGCTCGACCCCCCCGGGCTGTACTTCAGATTCCACGGATTACGGGTGTCGCCAGTGAGTTCAGGTTCAGTTGAGGGCGTGATGCCCAACTCGGGCGTGGCTGTTTTGCCGAAGATGTTTAAGCCAGCGGCTTTGAGCCGACGGGTATATTCCTCGTCATGGGTGGGAACAAAATCCTTGAAAAAACGGCTACCGCTTTTCATGGGTACGCCTTTATAGGCCGCCAACAAGTCCTTGAGTAAAAAGGGCACGCCAGCAAACGGGGCGTCAGGCAAGGCACGCGTTTGATCCTCGGCCAGTTTGCGGGCCAAATCGTACATCGGGTAGATAACTGCATTGATAGTTGGATTGACCCGTTCACACCGGGCGATGGCCTCTTCCAACAACTCGGCAGGTGTTACTTCTTTGCGACGCACCAAACTCGCCAACCCTAAGGCATCATACTGATCATAATCCCTGAAACCTGACACTGTTTTCTCCCCGAAAAACGCTTTGTTTTTTTACAAAAGTCGACTTTGACGATATCACAGAATCGACCGCTTGACCGTTTGACTGCGGTCAATGGCCGGTAGCGGTATGCTATGTGCAACACCATTCAAACCACGCAAGCACATGAGTCAGACTCACCAGATAGCCATCGAAGGAATGACCTGCGCCTCCTGTGTAGGCAGGGTTGAACGCACCCTGAAAAAAATTCCGGGTGTAGAACACGTGGCCGTGAACCTGGCCACTGAAATGGCGCACGTCATCGCCCAGGACTCTATAAGTTACGAGACACTGGCACAAGGTGTAACCAAAGCCGGCTACGTGCCCCACCCGCCCGAACTGACGACCGACAAGGCCAAGCGACAAGCGGCGGCAGATCACCGGGAAAAGCTGTGGCTATACCTGGGCATAGCCCTCACCCTTCCACTGGTGTTGCCCATGTTCGCGGTACCGTTTGGGCAGGACTGGATGCCGTCCGGCCCTTGGCAACTGGTGCTGGCCACGCCGGTGCAGTTTATCGTGGGCTGGCGCTTTTATAGTGGCGCCTTCAAAGCACTACGGGCTAAATCAGGGAATATGGATGTGCTGGTGGCTCTGGGTACCAGTGCAGCTTACGGCTTGTCGCTCTACCAACTCACGCTTGAGCACGGCCATCACTTGTACTTTGAGGCCGCCGCCTCGGTGATCACGCTGGTGAGACTCGGTAAATGGATGGAAGGACGCGCCAAACATGCCACTGTCGCGGCGATTGAGGCCCTGGCCCAACTTCGACCCGAGACGGTCACACTGGAGATCGACGGCTCTGTCAGCACCCTGCCCCTCGCCTTTGTAAAGCCTGGGCACGTGGTGCACGTTAAACCCGGAGAACGGTTTCCGGTCGACGGGGTGATTGTTGAGGGTGCGACCCAGGTTGATAACTCTCATTTGTCCGGAGAAAGCCTGTCATTGAGTCGCACCGTCAAGGACACGGTGAACGCAGGCGCCGTTAACGGCGAGGGCTTTGTACGAATCCAAACCACCGCCATTGGGCATGACACCTTGCTGGGGCAAATCATCAGCCATGTTGAAAATGCACAAGCCGCCAAAGCGCCTATACAAGCGATTGTGGATCAAGTCAGTGAGGTATTTGTGCCGGTGATCATGGTGGTGGCTGCCATCACACTGTTGGCCTGGGGGCTGGGCTGGTTTGGCGTATCCAGCGACTGGAATGCGGGGCTGATCAACGCGGTGACGGTACTGGTCATTGCTTGCCCATGCGCACTAGGCCTGGCCACACCCACGGCCATCATGGTGGGCACGGGAGTGGCTGCCCAGCATGGCATCTTGATTAAAGATGCGCTGGCGCTGGAATTGGCTCATAAACTGGTTGGCGTCGCTTTTGACAAAACGGGTACGCTGACTGTTGGGCACCCGACCGTTACAGGTGTACAACATCGCTTGAACAGTGACGATGCTTTTTTTGAAATAGCCGCCGCCTTACAGGCCGGTAGCGAACACCCCCTGGCGAAGGCCACCTTGCAGCGATTGAGTAGCCCTGTGGTTGTGCGTGCGGAGGACGTCACTGCCCTGCCCGGTTTTGGCGTGCAGGGCCGTTGGCAGGGCCAAACGTACCAATTGACCAACCTGGCCTGGCTGTCTCGAGAACAGGTCGACGTTCAGGTACCCGATGAATTTACGTCCCAGGGATGGACTGTTTCGGTATTGTCCCAAAACCCCGTTGATGGCGCACCTGCAGGCCCGCCGGAGGTGCTGGGTCTGATCGCCTTTGGGGACGACATCAAACCGACTGCAGCAGCGGCGATTCAGGAGTTACATCGACTGGGTGTCAAAACCTTGCTGATATCCGGGGATAACATGGCCAGTGCTAGCAAAGTCGCCAAAGCACTGGATATCGGCGACTTCAAGGCCCAGGTGCTGCCACACGAAAAGTCGGAGATCCTCAACCAATGGCGAACCTCGCTAGGCGGTCCAGTGGGCATGGTCGGCGACGGCATGAATGACGCACCAGCCCTGGCTGCCGCGGACGTAGGGATTGCCATGTCCACAGGAACCGACGTCGCCATGCACACGGCGGGCGTGACGCTGATGCGAGGAGACCCGGCGCTGGTCGCTGCCGCGATCGACATTTCCAAACACACCTATGCAAAGATTCGCCAAAACCTGTTTTGGGCCTTGGTATACAACGTGATTGGCGTGCCCTTGGCCGCATTTGGTGTATTGAACCCGGTGTTTGCGGGGGCTGCGATGGCGCTATCTAGCGTGAGTGTGGTGAGCAATGCGCTGTTGTTAAAGCGGTGGAGGCCGGTGCGCTGAACGGCGAGCGTGGGTGCGAGATGTTTCGGTTGGATGAGCTGCGCTGTGCGATGGAGCGCAGGTTCGAGACAGCGCTCGCCCCTCTAAGGATTGCTACTGTGTCGCTCCTTCGCCCCACCACGTCGCGCGTGTGAGTCAACCACGAGTCACCGATACACGCGCATAACGATCGTGCCCCTGCCTCCCCACCCACACCCAGGCTGACCGCACAATCAGGCCGAGGTCCCGGATGGGGGCGCACCGGTTGATTG
>DAITMV010000110.1:0-5887 GCA_036834985.1 Burkholderiaceae bacterium
CCCTTCAACCTGCCCTTTGGCACGTTGGCCAAGTTGATATTCATCGTAATTACAAAGGGTTATTATGTTAGCGAACCTGCCCTTAGACCTGCCCTCCAACTCGCCGCTAGACCTGTCCGTGGACCTGCCCTCCAACCCGCCCTTGCTTTCCTCGGGAAAATTGAAGGAAATCATGCCTGCTTCCTCCAACCGATCAAGCCAGGTTCGTACGGTTTTTGGCGTCCAATTCCAGCGTTCGGCAAGCCATGATGTCGCCCCAGCAAGCTGTCCGCGCTGCAGTTCCATTTTCTTTCCGTTGTTCGTCACCTCGCCTGGAGCGTAGCGGCACTCCATGATCAGGTCGATCCATGCCAATGCTGGCTGCATCGCGCCACAGTTGGCGTCCTTAGGCTTGACGTGGAGGTGGAACCCGACAATCGGGTGCTTGCGCATGGCACGCGCTATGGCGACCCACCCGCAATCGGTGTAGAACTCTGGGCCACCATTGTGGCCGACCTTCGGAGAAGCCATCTCACAGGCCCTCCTGCGGCGAAACAAGCGACGTGTCAGTGATGGTGATCACAAACTTGTCGGCCCATGCCACAATGGCCAATTCGTCGTCGAGATGCCAAATTTTGCACAACCCGCGTTCGTGCTTATCAAGCAGATCCGTCTTGATTTGATCAAGCCGATCTTGGTCTCCAGCGGCAGCCACGCCGATGCGGAACGCCTCAAAATTCGGGTCCGTGTAATCGCTGATATCTATCATGGCGAGACCTCTTGAAGACGTTCCGCACCAGTAACCATGGGGATTGTGTAGCGACCTCCCTTGGAAGTGTTACACGTCATGCAGGCAGGCACGAGGTTATCAATGTGCGACGTTCCGCCTCGACTAACCGGAACCATGTGATCAACATGAAACGAGTTAGGCAGATGCTTTTCCGTAGTCAGATTGACATCGCAGTGGTGGCACTTGCCATTTGTTTTGCGCCACGCTGACGCGCGATCTTCGTCATCTAGCGGACGCGCCACGCGCATCCACTTGAAAAGCTTTCTCGTTTCATCACTCCAAAGCCGTCTTATTTGCTGCTTTCTGTATCGCATAGCCAACAGCGCGTGTAGTTCGTCAGGGTCATCGGGTGGATATAGCTGCGTTTGCCAATGCCATTGCAGAACCACGAACAGAAAGCCCACCATATCCAGCGGATAACCGCACACGGACTCACTTCTGACCTCAATCGTCTCAGACCGTTTGCGTCCCATGTCACACCTCACAATGAGCGAGGTAGCACGACAGTGCGCATTGCACTACACTGATGCGCAAAAAATCCACTATAGATTGTGGATCGGCCTTGCGCCGGGCATGTATATTGTGTAGAAACATAATTGCATACCTTCCAGGGTTGCTGCTCGCGCCGAGCGTGTCATTCAAGGGCCCCCAGACCGGCAAGTCTGGGGGCCTTACTCGTTTACACGGACCAACTGCTTCGTATCGTTGTCGAACTTGAACGCCGCATATCGTGCTGGTGCCGTCTCAGATTGCCAGATTGGCTCGCCAACGACCTGAATTGCTCTCGTCCGATATGGAATCCTGCGGATAAACCCGCGTTCCTCCAATCTTCGCAGCGTGTACATGACAACGGATTTGCTGCTTTGATGGGTGGCTGCCGCGATTTCGGCATAACTCGGTGATACGCCCTCATTCTCGGCCAGATAGGCCCTGAGATACTTGAGAACGTCTCTTTGCTTAAATGTGAGCATGACGCGGTACTCGGTTGGTTGGGTTAGGCTGCCATACGCAGATCGTCGGGATGGATGTCGAACGGGATGTCTTCGGCGCCCATTTCTGACAGCGGGGAAATGATCCACATCATGGGGCGCTGACGTTTGCCAGTGACGGGATCTCGCTTGTCGGCCTGTTTCCGGTGGACGCCTGGAAGCAAGGCGAGTTCGCACTTTACGAAGTCAATATGCGCTGGGGTTAGGTTGTGATCGGCGCAATGCTGGGAGTAAAGCGCAGACAGTTCGGGTGCCGTGTATTCTCCCACCATTTCGTCGTGCTGGATCGAGGATAGGAACCGACGTGCGGATTCCGATGGGGACAAAGCTGGTGCCGGACCTTCCGGCATCACACTGATCGCCGCACGCGTTTCGGCAACCTCAATCGCCAGTTCAAACTGACGGCGGGTGCGATAGGGCGGGAGGATGATGCCCCACATGACAGCGCGCTGCTCTTGTACCACGCGCCAAGCAGGCACCTCATCTGGGTCTTCAGGCCAAACGTAGTGAGGCTCGTCGGGCAACTCATCAGAGTTGCTTACAAGTTCAGCCCTACGGAAGCGCAATGCCCCCAGCAACTTCATAACCCGCATCGTCGTTCCCCGTTACTCGCACCCTCATGCGTCTTCGAACTTCCGCATGCGCTCCCGCGTTTGCGCGCTGCGGCGTGGTTTCGGTGGCTCGGCCTTAACAAAGGCTCTAGCCGCATGTTCCTGACAGTAGGAAATCCCAATCACTCGTTTACCGGCACAAAATGCAAAATCCGGCTTTTGCGGGTCTCCAATAGGCCAGCGGCAGTGCTCAGGCTCCAGATCAATTAGTGGTTTGCGCTGACTATGCGGGATATGCGCGTCAGCGGATTCGTCAATGTGGACAGGCTCGGTAGGATCTCCAAACGAGTATTTGGGAGGTTCCCAAGCCCGTTCCCGCTTTTCTTCCGCGCGCTTTTCGGCTGCAGCCTTGCGCGCGATGATGGGATTGCTCTTGATCCCGCTGTGGAAGTTCAGGCCCATGCGATGGGCCTTACCCATGACCTGGCTGCGCGTGCCGTTAAGCTCGGTCGCGGCTTGGCTGGCGCTTTTGCCTTCCGCGCAGAGTCGGCGCAAACGCTCGATCCGCTCCAAATCCCAAAAGCTCATGGCCGCACCTCGACCTGCGATGGCGTGGCGCGGAGGGATTTAAACGGGGCTGATGGAGCAAACGGCGCAGATTGAGAGGGCGCATCACTCACACTGCGGAGTACGTCCGCAATGGTCTCCCCACGGCGCTGTCGGTGGACTCTCCACCTCTCTGCCAGGATTTGTCGTGCGTTGAACATGCGTTGCATCCGGGTTTTCAGGTATCGGACGCAGACACACAAACGACTATGCAGCCTTCACCAGTCGGTCATCTTCGACGGGGCGGTGCTCACGGCCAGCCGCCGCGTGGCTCAGCACCTCATGCGTCACACCATAGTATCCACGACGTTCAGCCGCTGCGACCAAAGCGTCAAAATATCTGGACTTGATCGAATTGCGCCGCCGCCACGCCACTACCGTCTCGTAGGCCACATCTGGGTGTTCCCCCAGAATGTCTCGCCACAACGCGCGCTGCGAGGGCCACAAGTCGATGATCTGCTTGAACTGCAAGACCTGTTGTCCTTACATGCGCAATCTGCACCACAATACAACGCGCACGGCTTGCATGTCAAGGTTTGCAGTCGGTTAGGTTTGATGGGTGCCCGCCGGCTATCCCTGCAATTTCTGCGGTCGAGTGCCGTTATCCGCGATGTTCCCTCATTGTTCAGGTGCACATTCTGCGGAGAACAACATAGACAATGGTCGATGTACGCCAATCGCATAGCAAAGCTGCGGGAAGGGGCAGGGTTGACTCAAGGTCAGCTTGCGACGGCGCTTGGTAAGTCTGAGGATACCGTGTGGCGACTTGAGACCGGCCGCACCAAGCTCACCATTGAGGTAATGTACGCCATTGCCCAGATTTTAGGGGTGACGCCTGCGGATCTCCTGCCTCACTCACTGATGAGTGACATTGTGGCGGATGTAGAGGTGGCTAGTCAGGAACGCGTTGTCGATCCGGTCATCAAGACGCTGCTCGCGGAAGGATACGCGCTCTATAGAGTCATCACGGACGCCGTAATCGAGATTGGGCACAAGCCAGGATCACAGATCGTGGCCAAACAGGCCAACCGGGCTCATACTGGAGATTGCGTCGTGTGCCAAGCGGCGCGGCCCACAGACGGTAGGCAAACGCTCCTGTTGAGGCAGTACCTTGCCCCGTCGCTGCTCACAACAAACCGCCTGCACGGCAACGTCGTGTTCAATATGGCCGAAGGCTTACTCGACGTGTCGATCATTGGCATTGTCCTGCCGGTCAATCGGTAGTGTGCCTGCCAAATGGCGCGCGAGCGCTGATGCGAACCCCACCTCCATGCCTGTCCATTTACCAGCGCGCACAATGTCCCGCAAGCGCCAGATCAGGGCCTCCGGCGTTCGGTTGACCACGATGTCATTGATCTGGCGATAAGCCAGCATAGCCCCGATCTTGCAATCCCGCGCATAGTTGGAAGGATCGCTATCGGCAGGGGGTGCTTGATATTTCGTGCCATTGATGTTGGCCAAGGTCAGGGCGTCCTTGGCCCCGCCTCCAGTGCTACCAGCTTGTTCTGGACCGATGGATGCTTGCCCGGCCAGGAAGGCCAGTCCCACAAACGTCAAATACAAGATGATCTGGTTGATCGTTGGCCAATCAAATTGCCAGTGTGGGACCACAAAGAAATTGACCCCGGCTATGGCCACGATAGCAACGGCCAGAGCTGCACGGCGACTGCCGCAACGTGCAGCGGCACTCACGCCTATGACATAGAGCCCTCCGACACCGACAGTGGAGCCGGTCGCCCAGAGGAGAAGCCCCCCGAGTAGTGTCGAGACCGCTGCTGCCGCCACAGCCACGCCAAGTTCCAGGCGGGTCGAAGATTGCATGATCAACATGATGCCCCCCCCTGCGCACACTTTAAACGCGCCGACAGTGAGGCAACTCGCCGCGTCATAAAAGTCAAATATTTGTTATTTCTGCTCTAGGTCTGCCGAATCATTGCCGTTGACAGTTGCCCATTCGCCACCATTAACCGTTTTGTCATTTGCAACACCGCAAGTTCTGCGGTAGCCTTTCCATCGCGGGTCACAACACTTGTGGCGAATTGGCGGCAAACCAGCTAATGTGGTGGGGTTTTCATGCGTACAGTGCACGCGTTTTTCATGCTCGCGCCGCCGTACATCCTGCATCACGCCTCCTGGAGTTGTGGATAGATGACCTAATTGGGTTGCATGGACGATGCGTGACGCATCACAGTGCAGCCTGACACTATCGACACACTGCGCAGAGTGATGCCCCATGCATCACGGATCGCGATACAGCCTTTCCCCTAACTGACTGGAGGGCATGTGTATGGCGACGACGATCGGGGAACGACTCCGACAGAAGCGCATCGAAAAAGGCTTTGATACCGCGCGAGCGGCGGCCCGCGCGTATGGCTGGAATGAGCATACCTATCGGAGCCACGAGAACGGCTCTCGTGAACCGCCAAAGGACATGCTCCTGCTATACGCTTCACATTACGGCGTAAGCGTATCATGGTTGCTGAGAGGTGCGGAAGACAGCAACCGACTTAGGAAGACGGAAGGGCAGCACGTACCCATCATCGAATGGGATGATTTACCCAGTGGGAGGCCAGACATGGTAGCGGTGTTGAGGAAAGCAAAGGGCGGGGGACTTACGCTTTCCACTAAAGTCGGCAGCGACGACGTGTTTTTGCTGCCCGTGCGGGACAATTCGATGGTGTCGCCATCGGGAGACCCACACAGCCTGCATCAGGGCGATAATGTCATCTGCGATGTGCGGGCGCGGCCAGCTCCAGGCAAGACGGTGCTGGTCTGGGATGCGGAAGACAAGACGAACGTGCTGCGGAAGGTGCAGGCGTTGGGCGGGAATCGGTTCAAGTTCACGCCGCTCAATCCAGACTACAGATCGTTTGAGCTAGAGGCGGATTCGCCAGCGATCCTGGCCGTCGTCGTCCAACTCCACCGGCATATCTAGCCGGTTCAGCGCGCCCCAGCGGCGCGCTTTTCTGTAT
>DAITMV010000110.1:5987-9548 GCA_036834985.1 Burkholderiaceae bacterium
CTCCACCGGCATATCTAGCCGGTTCAGCGCGCCCCAGCGGCGCGCTTTTCTGTATCAAGTTGTGAAGCGGAACGTATCACAGTGCAGATTGTGCTTGACGCGGCGCCGACTATAGTGCAAATTGCACTACACAAGAGACGGCACGAGGCGGCCATGACACGCAAACCCAACTCAGACGCCAGTACATTCGATCCGCTCGCACTGCCGACGCTCGGCATTATGCAGCGGTTGGCAGAGAGCATGGTCAGGCGCGGGATCATGACGCCTGAGCAAGTCATTGAAGCATTCAGTCACCCTCAGCAAGCCGAGGGACAGCGGGGGCTGGGCACACACTCACGTGTGCTGCGTAGCGGAAAAGCGCCGGTTTGCCAGCCTGACTAGGCTGGGCGCTTTCCCACTTATTATTTGCGGGAGTTCTGCGATGTACGTTCGTGTTCCAGCCATAATAGGCTTGCGCATTGGCGACGCGCTGATGTCCACCGAAACGGTGATTGTCGAGATCGACGCCCAAGATACCTGCAAACTTCGTGCGGTACTGGTTCGCTCTATCGACGGCAAACGCCTCCGCATTGAGCGCGATGGTATTCCAGAGCCCAGCGGGTTGAGACTGCAATCCCCGCTTGCTCAGGCCTATTGGACGGCTGCGCAAGCCAATCTCGACGAATACCCCTTCGACACGGCCATCCACGTTGCAAGAGTGTTGGCTGCAGCGAATGACCATGGCTCAAGGGTGTCGCCATGAGCGCGTTCGAGCACTTTCGCACACACGCCTGGAAAGCCCGCGACATGGGCTATCCCCAAACGCTGCGGCTGACACCGCGCATCATTGCGCAGGACAGGGCCGGATTAATCCAAGAGGCCCACGCATGGCGCCAACGGATTGCTACCGGGACCACACCCGCAGAGATCTGCAAACACGCTCGATATGAGGCGCTGTTGAGCGCCTACAGCATGAGGGGAGTATGGCCGTGATCGGAACCGACGCATATAAGTGCTGGCGCCTTGCCCTTAAGGGGGAGGACATCACCGACGACCTTCTCTTGCCGACAGGGCTTGGTGGTGTGGATCGTCATCCCCAGCCCGGCGTGTGGCGCTACAAAAAGGGCGGCGGCTATCAGAACGGCACGAAACAGGATCACCGCTGGTTGCCCGTCAAAATCTATCTGACGGATGCCGATGGCCAAGTGATCCACAAATGGGCCGATGGGCTGACCCTCAAAGCTATGGCTGGCAAGGATCAGGACACAGACGCCATTGAGATTTGGTCGCGCTGCATCTCGCGCGATGGGGACGGCAGCGTTCTGAAATACAACGCTGTATCGCAGGCAGAATACAAATTCTGGCTGGAGCACGGCCGATGGCCGGATGAAGTGCCAGAGGCACAGACCGCTGGCATCGGGCACAATTCAGCGGCCGATGCCGAGGACATATTCGCCGTTCTCTCCCGTGAGATCGACGGAGAAAAGCAGCGGGTCCTGTCGTGGCTGGACGAGCCCCACGAAGGCCAGAGCGCAGCCAACATGGCCGCGAATTGGCTGGACATCCTGCGCAAGCTGGAAAGCAAGATCACCGACGCTCACAAGATTGAGAAGGCCCCGCACCTCGAAGCTGGCAAGCTGGTGGACGACAAGTGGCGCCCGCTCAAGGTTGACGCCGAAGAAATCAAGCGGCGTATGGCGGGAGCGCTGTCCGAGATTGGCATTAAGGAAAAGCGTAGGCTCCAGGCCATAGCCGACGCGGAAGCGGCAAAAAAAGCGGCAGAATTGCGCAAGCAGCAGCAGGCCGAGCGCGCACGCATGGAAGCTTTAGCCGCTGAAAACAAGGTGCATTTGGAGCCTGAGCCGGTCGCACCTGAGCCCATCGTTGTGGCGGCAAAAGTAACGGCAGCATTCGGTGGCGCGCGTGGCAGCCGCATTGGCCTGAAAGAATACAAGGTCGCTTTGGTTTCCGACTGGAATGCCGCCGTTCTGCATTACGTCAAGTCCGACAAGGTGCGCGAGATTGTCCAAAAACTCGCCACCGCAGACGCGAAGAACGGCATTGAGGTTCCTGGCGTGAAGATTGTGATTGAGGAGCGCGTATAATGGCTGATGGAGCACAAGGCGGCGTCATTGCCCTCCCCGCGATTGCGGATCTTGCAAAGGTCTACAACCTCGACGCTGCGGCCTTTGTCTACACGTTCAAGGCCGTGGCTATGCCGCAGCCGCACACAGATCCAGAGTTTGTAAGTTGCTGCTTGGTTGCGCGAGAGCACCAATTGAACCCGCTCACCAAAGAGATCTATTTCATGCGCGACAAGCATGGAAAGATCCAAGCCATTGTCAGTGTCGACGGGTGGATCAAAAAGTGCAACGAGCACCCGCAGTTCGACGGCATGGAGTTTGACGACAAAATTGGACCTGATGGCACCCTGACGGCTATCACGTGCTCAATCTTTCGTAAGGACAGGTCGCGCCCCACAAAAATTACCGAGTACATGAGCGAATGCCGCCAGCCGCAGCGCGCCGGCAAGGATGGCCCGTGGCAGACGGTCCCGAACCGGATGCTGAGAAACCGCACCATTTGCCAGACGGCACGAGTGGCATTTGGCTTTGCCGGGATCATGGATCGCGATGAGTTCGACCAGTGGCAGCGCATGCGCGATATCACGCCCAAGGCGCCGACGCCCGTTGCCACCTTTGACATCCCCGAGGATGTCACATCATCCGATGGCATCGACGCCATTCCACCGGATGACATTCAAGACGTGCCATCCACTGCCACGATAGAAGATCACCAAGTCACGTTGAGGCGGATGGAAATGCTGCTCAACGGCGCATCGAGCAAGCAAATACGAGACATTGAAGCTGACTACGCAGATGCCATGACGGCAATGGATGAGGATTCTAGGGCCGAAGCGATAGACATGATCGAAGCCGCAAAAGCGGGTGTGCTGTAGGAGGCGGATTATGTTCGATCTGATCGTCTGGTGTGGCTGGGGCTTAGCGATGTTCTTCCTCGGATTGTTCTGGGGAGCCCGACGACGGGACGAACTAGACGAGGAAGCGGCCAATGACCCCGTCTATCGCAATCTCAGGTTGGTTCATTCAGTAAAGGATGACGACGATGACAAGCATCAGCGACAGGGCACGGGTCAAGTTAGCACCTGCAGAAATGCCGGAGCATGAACGGCCCATCAGCGAAGAATTTCGGATCGCAGCAAAGGAATGGGTTGAGGCCGACAAGCTGGCAAGCCTAGCTGAAGAATTAAAAAGCGCGAAACTGTCCGAGATGATTTTGCGTGATGCTGGACTATCGGTCAACAGAGCCGAAGCCCAAGCAAAGGCATCCTCTGAATGGCGCGAGTACATTGCGGACATGGTTCAAAAGCGGGCCAACGCAAACCTTGCTCGCGTGAAGCAAAAATGGGTCGAGATGCGGTTTTCGGAGTGGCAGTCGAACGATGCAAACGCTCGGCGCGAACGCCACATGGGGCGTCAAGCCACTTGAAGAAACCACAGTAGGAGAGTCGTTATGGAAAACCAGATAGCACCAGTTGAGCCCACACCAGCGGAATCCTCC
>DAITMV010000111.1:0-9527 GCA_036834985.1 Burkholderiaceae bacterium
TTGATAAATGGTGCAATCGTCTTCGATCAACGCGGTTTCACCGATGACCACTCCCATGCCGTGGTCGATGAAAACCCGATGTCCGATGGTGGCACCCGGATGAATTTCGATACCGGTCCACACCCGGGCTTGATGCGAAATAAACCGGGCCAATGTAGTGTAACCAGCCTTCCATGCCCAATGGGCGCGGCGATGCATGATCAGAGCGTGCAAGCCCGGATAGCACAGCAGCACCTCCCACTTTGAGCGGGCCGCTGGGTCCCGTTGCAAAATGGTGTTCATATCCTCGCGGATTCGATCAAACATAAAAGGGTATGGGCAATCAATCAACAAGGCCCAGAGTGTACCGCGAAGCCATCGGTTTGGGGATGGGGCGCAAGGCCAGGACGTTGGGTCGGCGACGGGCCTACTGCGCATCGTTGACAGAGCCAGGTGTCTGGTCTGCGGATTGTTGCAGGCGCTGACGTTCGTGAGGGTACAAACGGCCCTCTGCCACTCGAATTACATCACTGAAAAACCCATGCAATAAATCAATTTCGACCCGCTCCAGTTGCGCCTTGACCAACAAACGCTTGACCCGCGGAACCAGCTTGCGCGGCCGCTCAGGGTTCAGGAAATCGACCGCAGACATGGCACCGACCATGCGCTCAAACAAGCGTTCCACATCATCGCCACAGGCCAGCTCCTGGGTATCACTGAGGACGTTTACACCTGATGTCAGCGCGGTGGCCGACGCCGGGACGGTCCTCGCGCCCAAAGCCACAGCCTGCTGACGGCACTCATAACACAGCACCTGCACGGCCTGTGAAAGGTTCAGCGAGCTGTAGGCCGGGTTGGCCTCAATCATGATTTGCCGCTGGCACAGCAATAAATCCTCGTTCAACAGGCCGGTCCGCTCTGGACCAAACACCAAAGCGACTTTGACATGGTCAGCTCGCTGAATCTCTCCCAAGGCCCACTGAACCCCATCGCGGGCGCCAAAAATCGCCGGAGCCAGGTCACGCTGGCGCGCCGACAATCCAATCGCATGCTGCACGCCTTCCAAGGCCTGTGCGGTCGTCTGAACAATGGTTGCTCCGGCCAGCACATCGGTGGCGCCACTGGCCATGGCAATGGCGTCGTCTTGCTGCAACGCATCGGCAAAACGGGGGTCAACCACCACCAGATCAGTGATTCCCATGGTTTTCATGGCCCGCGCACAAGCACCAATGTTGCCAGGATGGGATGGTTTTACCAAAACAATGCGGATGCGTTCGAGCAAATCGTGCGTAGTCATTTACAATAGAGGGTTATGTTTGCAACAGTTAATCAGAAAGTGAAGGCAGCGCACCATGCATCCCATGCTAAATGTGGCCGTTAAAGCGGCTCGTGCTGCGGGCAAAATCATCAACCGTGCGAGTATGGACATCGACCTCGTACGGGTCGGACGCAAAGGTCCGAATGACTATGTAACCGAAACCGATCAGGCCGCTGAAACCGCCATTATCGAGGTTTTACACCAAGCCTACCCCTCACACGCTATTTTAGCCGAGGAAAGTGGCGCGTCCGGTGAATCCGAGTTTGAGTGGATCATCGACCCGATCGACGGTACCGCTAACTTTATACACGGCTTTCCGCATTACGCCGTGTCCATCGCATTACGCCACAAGGGTGTGTTGTCCCAGGCCGTGATTTTCGATCCTGTTCATAATGACCTGTTCACCGCCTCTCGAGGTGAAGGTGCGTTCCTGAACAACCGCCGTATTCGCGTGAGCCGCCGCATCAAGCTGCGTGAGTGTCTGGTGGGGATTTCTTACCCGGCCCGGCCCGAAATCACGTTGGGCGCCATCACCGCCGAGTTTGCGGCATTAACGCGCGCCACCTCAGGTATTCGTCGCACCGGATCAGCGGTGCTCGACCTAGCCTACGTGGCCTGCGGGCGGCTGGACGGCTATTTGTCATATGGCCTAAAGCCCTGGGACCTGGCGGCCGGAGCCTTGCTGGTTCAGGAAGCGGGTGGACTCGTAACTGATTTTGCCGGCGATTCGGGTTATCTGGACTCTGGCGATCTGATCGCTGCGAACAGCAAAATACTACCGATGCTGCTGCAGACTGTTAATCAACCTGCCGACATAGAAAAAATACTCACAGCGTTGGGCGAAAACACCCCCGAAGACACCATTGACACATCATTAAACAATGGCACAAGCTCAGACGATGCGCCGCTGTAAAACCAGTCAGTAAGCCGCCTCCACAGCAGCGGGTTCTTTTTGCGATAAGAACTTCGCTGCTTTTTTGATGTATTTTTTCCATCAGTGAATCCAATCACGGCACACGCTCAGTACGAGTTACATATATGTAACATTTACTGATACAGGCGATGACCATGAGCGATATCACATCTACAGCAACAACCTCTCAAGCAGGCACCGTGACCCAAATCGTGGGCGACGTTAACGTCATCCGTCAAGGCCAGACCATTGCCTTGCGTCAAGGCGACGCGATTGAATTTGGTGATGTTGTCACCGCAAGCGAGTCGGCCAAAGCGGTTATCAAAATCCCTGGCATCAACGGACAACGCGCTTCAACCGCAGAAATCGCAGGCACGGGTAGCGCAACTTTCAACAAACTGGCGATGGATGGGGGCTCGAGCAAAGTTGAGGTGCTTGCATTAAACGATGCCGTCGCCCTCTATGAGGTCGATGACATAGACAACTCGGCCGTGCTGGTCAAACAACCGCTCTCAGGCTTGCTCGGCGGCATGTTGCTGGCTGGCGGGATGGCTCCTTTGGGCATTGCAGCGGCTGCGCTGGTGGGCGCCGCTGCAGCCAGCGGCAACGGTGGTGACACCTCGGTGAGCACCGCGGGATCCTCCGCTAGCGTCGCTGGCACACTCGATACCGTAGGCAGCACCGTCAATGGTGCGACCTCAACCACACCGTTGGCCCCCGTGACAGGGGTTGTCACCAACATCGTGGGCAGCAACGGATCAACCACCGGATTGAGCGGCGCAGTGGCTGACGTGGGCAATGCCGTGGTGGCGGGTGGTAGTGCCACACCGTTGGCCCCGGTTACCAGTGTTTTGGGAACCGTGGTAGGCACAAACCCACCCCCCCATGACGGCGTTGGCGGAGTGGCAGGTGCAGTCGACAACCTCGCGGCTGGCGTTGCTGCGGGAGGCGCCGGTACGCCACTGGCACCGGTGACCAGTGCGGTGGATAACCTGTTGGGTAGTTCGACAACCGGCAGCACCACATCCTTAACACCGGTAGGTGGCGTGGCTGACGTATTAAACATGGTAGGCGACCAGCTCGGAAGCTCCGGCGCAGCTACGCCAGCCGCCCCCCTGACCAACCTGCTCAGTCAGGTGGTTGCAGGCGATACAGCGGGAACCGGTACTGGCAGCGCAGTGGGTTCGACCGGTACTCCTGACCTGTCGTCTCTGTCTGGTCTGGCAAGTGGCGGGGGTGGCAATATGTCTCTGGCTACAGTCGTCAATTCCGTGGGCGATCAGGTATTAAACTCAGGCCCAGGAACCCCTGCGAGCATGTTGACCGACACCCTCGGTCAGACACTGGGGGGCAGCAGCACCTCACAAGGCGGCCTGTCCGGCTCGCTGGATCAACTCGGCTCAGCAGTCACTGCTGGCGGCTCAAGCACCGCCTTAAGCCCTGTCACAGACCCACTGGGTGCGCTCGTCGGCTCAGCACCTGGCTCTACCAGCGTCGGTGGAGTCTCTGGCGTACTGGATCAACTGACCACAGGCCTGAATGCCGGCACGGCGTCAACGCCGCTGGCCCCGCTAACCACGCCCGTCGATGGCCTGCTCGGCAGTGTCACCAGCGGCAGTACGTCACCACTGCCCGTAGGCGGCGTCGCCGATGTAACCAACGGCGTGGCCGACCAACTGGCTGCGGCAGGTGCTCCGGCGCAGCTGGCCCCGGTCACCGACTTGTTGGGACAAACGCTGGGCGGTGCAACCCCCGCTTCATCAAACGCGCTGCTCAGTGGAGTTAACCCCGTTTTACTGGTCACCAACGGCGTCTCTGGCGTGCTGGGTTAAGGCCTGAATCGACCTCCGGCACTTACACGGAGCACATTCCAAATCAACAAGCACACAACCGGCGCAAGCCGGTTTTTTTATTCTTATTTACAATGGTCATAACGATAAAGAAATCAACATGACCACAGACGCACAAGATATTTCTAAGCATACCCCCATGATGCAGCACTACCTTTGTATGACTTATTTATCGTTGATTTTTAACGATTTTTTCAATTAAGTCATACTAAAAGTCCCCCTTTGATCCCCTTAAACCATGAAGGCAAAAGACGGCGCAAGGCGGTGCATCGAAGCGCTTGAAGGCGAATGCCATCCCCGCGCGCTTCGGCCCTGAAATACGCACACTTCGGCGTCCGAACGCGGCACCATCCCCGCAACTATTCCGCCCCGTTTTCGCCCTATTCCTTCCCATCTGATTTCCATGCACTGAAGCATTGGCTGATGGGCTGCAACATTGGATCAATGCTGTCCGCCTCGGCAAGAGCCACTGATGACCAACTCAAATATTTCGCCCTCCCCTCGCCGATCCAATCAGGATGGGCGGCCATGGCTTCGACAAGGCTTCGAATGTCTTGCGCGCGGCGCAGGTTCGCAGCGGCATCGGCAATCTCTTTTCTTATAGCTTGCTGCTTGGCCTTGATTGCGGCGATGCGCATCGCCTCCTCCTTGCGCTTTCGCTCGGCAATCTCCTCGAGCATTTGACGTCTACGTTCAAGCCGTCTTTCATAGGTCGAAAAATCTGCCGACCGCATCTCGGTTTCCGCAAGGACAAGGATTGCCTTCACGATTTCGTCGAGACGCCTTTCAATTTTGGCGCCTGGCTCATCGGCAAAATCGCCGTCTTTGCTGCCTCCCCCAACGCGCAAAGTTGTAACGTTGCTTCGGGGCAGTTCACTGCTCCCCTTGGGGTTCTCGGGCTCAAGGAATTGAAGGTGCACACTTGATGAGCCAATGGAAGCGCTGGCGACAAGATGGTGAAAATGACCCGGCCCTTGAATCCATGTGTCTCTCTCGAGCACTTCACATCTGGCGTTGATGGCATCCAAGATATAGAAGATGCTGCTGAACACACGAAGTTGGCGTTGAAACCTAGGCTCCAAAAAGCGCGGCTTGTCGAATGACCAATTCCTCTCTTTTGACTTCTCGGCCCGGCTTGCCTCTGATCGAAGCACGCGCCGCAAACCAGGATGCGGGTCTGAAATATCCCGTTTGGCGCGAAACGGACCCAGACGCGCAAACGCTGACTCAACAACCTCATCGACTGTTTCCAGGTAGCTCGGCGGCGCAATCTCCGAGTCCAGATCGATGGGAGCGTTCCAACGCTCGTAGTGAGTCAACGCGCGCAGCTCAACCAACTCTCTATGGCCAGGCAGCCGCATTGGCAGCGGTGTTATTGAGGCCTTGCCGCCCGCCGCTCTTTTTGCCCAATAGCCTGGAGGCGGCGCGGGGATGCTTTCCTTGACGCACAGCTTTCCGATGGCCACGTCGGAAATTCCCCAAACACCGGCCAATTTGGACCTTGGTTCACTCCAAACCAGCGCATGCAACTCGGCGCGCGTAATTGATTTTGGCTTTGCATTGGTCATTTTGAATAATCGCGTCAAAGCATATTGAACGGTCGACGTTACGTGGCGGTGTTCAACAAGAAATTGTCAGGGCGTGCCAGCCCAAATTTGTATGTGAAAAAGTATCAGTCAGTGCAAAATTAGTGTTTTTCGCGAAGGTCCTCAATGCACCTAGGAATCGACAACCAAGCCGGGCTCGTCTACGAGGGGCTTGGCGGCCCAGAATTGCCAGTGGTGCCAACCCCCAACATAACGCAAGCCAAGCTAATCGAAAAGGAAGAGGATTGGCAAAGGCTTCCCACCGGCTTCTTTCAGTCGCCGATGGCATGGGTGTTCCGCGAGGACTCGTTTGACGCGGTGACCCGGACCCGCAGGGGACGCCTCTACGCCAGCCAGATCGGGCAGGGACAGCCCAGTTCGCAGCGGGTCTCTCCGCATCCCTACGAAGACCCGTTCGGTCGGCAGGTCGGCGCGGGCGGGCGGCAAGTGAAGACGCTCTTCACCTACGTCGCCTGCACGGAACTCATTGTCAGGCCGGATCGCGGCCTGGGCTGCACGATTGCACTTGGCACGCCGCAAGCGGCTTCCACTTGGCGCATCATTCAAACCGAAGTTTTGGCAAACGGCTGCGTGTTGATCACCATGAAGGCTCTCAGCGCGTTTGGCATGGTGCCGGAAATCGACTTGTCGAAGATCGATCCGGAGTTCAAAACCGCCGTGACCCAAGCCATGGACCGCGTGCTGGATTCCGCATTCAGGGAAACGCCAATTTCGGTCATCGACCACTGCCGCAACGCGATGACTGTGCTGATTTCAAGGTGGCTTGTGCAACATGAAAAGCACGACCGGACGATCATGGGCGCCGACCTCGGCCCCATCGCCACGTTGCTGTTGAAGCCGCCCTATGAAATGGGCTGTTTGGCGAACCTGGCGAGCCTCGTTGCCAGGCTCCACTCTCGAGGAAAAGGCAATGAGCAGCATCGCCTCGGGGTTGGCGCTCCTTGCGATGAGGATGCCCAACTCGCCATCGAAGCCCTTGGCTTCACCCTGAGGGAGATTCAGTGGGCTCGCGTCTGATGTCGGCCTAGAGAATACCGGAATGAAAATCTCAAGCTACTTTGATCTTCGGCGCATCAACGGCAAACCTATCTACATTGTCGATGACCACCACAAGGTTTTAGCAGCGTGGGCTATGGAGAGGCGCAAGCTGGAAACCGCGCCCTGTCTTCTCACCATAGACCACCACACCGACACCGACGATGCGTTCGCAAGCCACGTCAACATCGCAGGATACGAAGACCCGTCCATTGATCAAGATAAGCTCGCGGCAAAACTGCTGGCGGCGATCGACTGGCGAGATGATCAAAGCATCGCAGTCGCTATCGGAAAACTGCGCCACGACGAACATATCAATGCCGCCACAAAGTCAGGCATTTTGGCATCGTCCTTCTCGATCCAGCTCAGCGACGGCGGAGGCTGGACCGAACCCAACGAGGACCACGTCTACGTGGTGCCGTTCCACTGCGCGATGTGGTGCAAGAAAAAGGTCTATGACGACGAATGCGTGATTCACCACGCCCTGGAAATCATTGACGCGCCCTACTTGGATGACCAGATTCGGCGCATCGGCGAAATCACAGGACAACTCGGAATGCCAAACATTGAAACGCTGCCTTACATCCTCGACATAGACCTCGATGCTTTTCACTCAATGAAGGCGGCGAATCCAAACGATGCCTCGACTTTTCACCGGCTTATCCGGGGCGCCGTGGCAATCACCATCGCGACTGAGGCCGAATGGGTTAAAGAGCTTTGGAATGACGAAGCAACCGAACTCTCGGTGGATAAGCTCCTCGCCACCATCGTTGAAAACATAGAAATAGCGACAAAATAAAGACCGCGTGTCCTGATGAGCAAGATCACCTTGCTATACGCTTCATTCCACTCCTGCCGAACCGGCACCCTCATCACTATCTTCGCTATCGTCATCATCGCTAGGCAAATCGTCACCCCCATGGCCTAGCCCTTTGATGATCTCCCATACCGCCAGAAACGGGTAAAGCATCTTGTAGGCGTAGCCAGGCAAATCATCAGCGTAATAGATTTCGTCAAAGCCCTTCTCGTAAACGTGCTTGATGTATTCAAGGTATATTTGACGAAGCAGTCCCGTCGTATGTGCATTTAGATTGTGAACATACACCGAGTCAATGCAGCTGCTTTTAATCCCTCCCCAGTCAGGCAGCGAAATTTCATAATTTACGCGCCCCAATCTGCTGAGAAAACAAAGTTCCATTTGATCACGGACGCACCGAATGAGAGCTCCTTGGAAATGGCTCTCAAATGCATCTACCCAATTGCATTTCTTTCCCTCGTCAGTCAATTGGTCATAGATGGACTGCACCTGCGCTATCCGTCCATCCTCCGATGCGCCATACACTTCGCCTTCATATATAGATGTTCGGTGTGATGAAAACGGATTGATCGCCGCCACGAAGATGACATTTGGATACGGAAACATTGCTGCAATGCTTCCCCATTTTTGATTGGCATAGACGATGGCATGGAAACCGTCCGCCTCCAGTTTTTGAGCAATGGAAGACGAGATGTTGTTCAGCGCGTCAGCAGAGTATCTTGGCAGGGTTTGATCTTCCGTCGCGAGGTCAGAATTAATCCACCCGTCAATCAAAGGAAAAGCTATTGCCACACAAGCCATTGAATTGTCGTTGACAATATTATTTTCAAAACTTTCGTAGTAGCGTTCATCAGGGTAGAACACTTCCAAAGTGAATTTTCCGCAATCTTCTTGGGGGATCAGCGCGAGGACCTGCTTCTTGTTGAAAACAAGCTCTTGAACATAAGCGTCACGGGCCGTTCGCGTCTCCATGTTCGCCACAAGAACAGAAGTTATCGTTTGCTCTCCAAGCCCAGGAAATATCGAGCAAAAATAGTTGGCATAAGCCAGCAATTCAGTGAAAGCCTGTCGTTCAGTTTGAGCCGACTTCTTCAACTCGATGATAGTGGCTCCTGAATCATACGAACCACCGAAAAGATCAACCCTCGTAGGGTGGCTAGCTCCGCGATCAAGAGCCAACTCCTTCGCCGTCAGGACAAGCGTTTGCAGGCTGTCAATAATTCCATTGATCGTTTGCTCAGCCTGTCGTTGCAAGAGAAATCGAATTGTCGGGAACGAATCGTCCGTCCACGCAACGGGCGCTTTACGCCCGATAATCAGGCTTGAGAAATCCTCTTTGTGATTCAGAAAGAGGTAGTCCCGAAATGCGTTTTCGCCAATCGAAATCATGTCAACACTCAATGCAAAGGTTACAAACCTGCTACTGCGCAGGTGCTGATTGGGCAACAGCGGCAGCTAGCGGTGCCGGGGCGGCCACAGCAACCGCAGCCGGTGGCGCCAAATGCGCTTCGAGTTTTGAGCTCTTGAACAGGGTCTCCACGAGCTTGGCCAAACGCGGCACCGCCGGATCGTTGTAAATGTTTCTGCAAGCGTCCGTGAATCGAGCCGTCGCCGGGCCAAAGTGTTGGACATAGGATCCAGGCTGGACACACATCTCCAAGAACCTGCACATGAACAGCCGCAAGTCATCCACCTCCAAGGTTCGAATGATCTCCTCGAAGTCCTGAACCGTGGCAGCCTTCAAGACTGCCTCCTGTTTGTGCCCCCACCCGCTGCTCATCACAATGTGCTTGCAAGCGTCGAAAGCCGTAGTGCTGGCCTGCGATCTGGCTTTGGCGGCGTCGAATGCGGCCCTGATGTCTGGATGGAGCGGTTGGTTCCAGAAATTGTCAAACTCGAAGTTTTCCAGCTTCTTCGCTTCGAAGGCATCGATCCAGTTCTTCAAAAACGTGGCCGCAATGGGTGGGCCGCCTTGGAGTTCCGAAATCAGTTGATGATGGTATGTGAC
>DAITMV010000112.1:0-9523 GCA_036834985.1 Burkholderiaceae bacterium
ATTCAACCAATCTGACATTGGGTGGTCGTCATCTGAATTTGCTGGTCACGCCTGTCTTCGATCAATCGGGTGCTCGTACAGGTACTGTTGTGGAATGGAAGGACAGAACCGCTGAAGTAGATATGAAGCGTCGCGAGGCAGATCTGGCTGAGCAGGAGCGCAAAGCAGCGCTTGAAAATCTGTCCATCCGAATCGCACTCGACTCTGTAACGACGAATGTGATGATTGCCAATACAGACGGCTATATCACTTACATCAACAATTCTTTGAATTCGATGATGACCCGCAACGATGAGGCAATTCGTAAAACATTGCCGGCGTTTAATGCGCGTAAGTTGATTGGTGCCAACTTTGACTCTTTCCATAAAAATCCTGCCCATCAGCGCGGTATATTGCAGCATCTGACATCACCTACCCGCACCGCCATCAAAGTGGGTAATCTGCACTTTGCCTTAATTGCTTCTCCTGTGATTAATGATAAAGGTGAACGTTTAGGTACAGTGGTTGAATGGCGTGATCGTACGGCAGAGGTGGCGATCGAAGACGAAATCTCCAGCATTGTTTCCGCAGCGTCTCAAGGTATCTTTGATAGCCGTATTCGCGAAGATGACAAGGAAGGCTTCTTGAAGAATCTGGCGACCAACGTGAATAACTTGCTTACCAAAACGTCTGTGGGTTTGGGAGACATCAGTCGTGTACTGGGTCTGCTGGCCTCAGGAAAGATGACGGACAAGATCACCAATGAGTATGCCGGTTTGTTTGGTCAGGTTAAGGACAACGTCAATACAACGATTGATCGTTTACGCGGCGTCATTACCGATGTCCGTGAGAACGCTGATGCATTGACCAACGCAGCAAGGGAAATTTCGAAAACCTCACAATCCTTGTCTCAGGGTGCAAGCTCACAAGCTGCGGGTGTTGAACAGGTGTCAGCCTCTATCGAGGAGATGGCAGGAAGCATCAAGCAAAACAGCGATAACGCCCGAGTGACTGATCAGATTGCCACTAAAGCGGCTGACGAAGCAAAAGAGGGTGGTGCTGCCGTGTCTGAAACCGTGGCGGCCATGAAGGCAATTGCCAACAAGATCGGTATTGTTGATGACATCGCCTATCAGACCAACCTGCTGGCCCTGAATGCTGCCATTGAGGCGGCCCGTGCCGGTGAACACGGAAAAGGCTTTGCTGTGGTGGCCGCCGAGGTTCGCAAGCTGGCTGAACGCTCACAGGTTGCCGCCCAGGAAATCGGCGATCTGGCATCTAACAGTGTCCGTATGGCGGAAAAAGCGGGCAACCTGCTGGAACAAATGGTGCCTGCGATTAATCGCACCTCTGATCTGGTTCAGGAGATTACGGCTTCCTCAACGGAGCAAACCAATGGTGTCATGCAGATCAATCAGGCGATGTCCAGCTTGAATCAGCAAACCCAGCAAAACGCAGCTGCCTCGGAAGAGTTGGCGGCAACGGCCGAAGAAATGAGTGGTCAGGCCAATCAGTTACTTGATGCGATGTCCTTTTTCGAAACTGAGGCAACGCGTTCAACCCGCTCTAACCGTTCGTCTTCACGCAAACCGACCAAAGCGGCACGTGATGATGATTTTGATGAATTTTAATTGAACTGCTCGGGAGATCTTTTTATGCAAGCTCAAGAACAACTCAAGGCGGCGCAGGAAGATGGTTCTCTGCACCAGTTCCTGACGTTTCAGGTCAAGGAACAAAAACTGGCGGTGGAGATTCTCCGTATCAAGGAGATCATCGAGCTAGGTCGCATCACCGTCGTACCCATGATGCAAGCGTGCATCAGTGGTGTGATTAACCTGCGAGGATCCGTCGTGCCGGTTGTGGACTTGTCTGCCCGCTTTTCTCAGGGAAAGACCAAAGAAAACCGCCGTACCTGTATCGTGATTTTGGAGTCTGAGCTGGCTGAGCGTACTCAGGTGGTGGGCTTTTTGGTCGATGCGGTGAATGCTGTGGTCGACATTCCAAACGACACCATTGCGCCCCCTCCGCAGTTTGGTGCCGGTATCCGGACTGATTTTTTACGTGGAATCGGCAAGGTGGACGAAGAGTTTGTCATGATCCTGAATGTTGAGCGCCTACTGGACTTCGAAATCCCGTCGGATTTGGACTCTGTGGGTCAACAGGCAGAGTCTGTCGCGCATGAAACGGTCGAGCACGCTGATTCGTTCTGATGAGGCTGCTTAGATAGGACTCACCCGAATCGGTGGGGTTCTATCAATTTCACCCGATAGTAGTAACAATAGGGGCATATCAGTTGATGTGCCCCTTTTGTATGCCTATTCCCCTTCATTTGCCAAGTAGCTTTTATCTGGGCGCGGTGCTCGGCACCAGCCTGTTGCTGTTGGTTGTGAATGCGCTGCGACGCAAGAGGATTCATCGCGTAGAACAAATTAATCTGACGCATAAAGATCATATGCATCGGCAGGAGCTAAAGACGCATGAGCGTTTTCTGACTGCCATGAACGCAGTAGAAGATGGTTTGTGGGACTTTGACCTACAAACAGGCAATATTTACATCAGCCACGCCTGGGCCAGGATGCTTGGTTATGAGCATAAGCCGGCCTACCTCTCGGTGGATGAATGGTCTGTATTGGTTCATCCCGAGGATATTGAAAATGCGTACAGTCGACTCAATGACCACGTTCGCGGCAAAACTGGTATCTACGAGTCCGAATATCGTATCAAAAGTGGCCGTGGCGAGTGGGTGTGGATCGGGTCGCGAGGTAAGTTGATCAAAGATGCATACGGCGCTCCCATGCGTGTAGTGGGTATTCATCACGACATTCAGCAAAAAAAGCTCAGCGAACAGGCCATGCAGCGTGCGTTTGATACGGAAAAGCGCCTGTCCCGCCTAAAGTCGGATTTTGTCACCATGTTATCCCATGAGCTTAGGACACCGCTGACGGTATTGGTATCTAGTCGCGCCTTGCTAGGGGCCAGCCTGGAGTCCGGTGTGATCACCCGCGGATCCTTATGTCGCTATCTGAATCAAATGGACGGATCGATCTCTCGCCTTCGGACCTTGGTGGAAGAAGCCTTGGCCTATGTGCATATTGAATCGACCATGGACCAGCCGTACATCGGGCAAGTGGATATCGTTGCCCTGGTCAATCGTGCTGTTGAGGAGGTCAAAGTTGACAGCAAGATCCCCCAGGACAAAGCACCCACCTTTGTGGTCAGGTGTCCCAAAGGTTTGAGTTTTAGCAAACTGGATGAGGTCTCTTTACACCAGGTGTTAAAACATCTGCTGCTGCATATCGTGCAGTGCAGTAGCGAGTTAAAGACCCTGGATATTGATGTGGCTGACAGCGACAAAGCGATCTCGATCACCGTATCCGAGCGCGCCATCAGCAAGTTCAAAGCCCAGTTAGACATGTTTGAGCATTCGGGCAGTGTACCGGTTCGAACCGAGACAGCAATTGATCAACTGGGGCTGGTCATCATCCGTCGCTTGATTGAGAGAATGGGAGGCACCATGACGATTGGACAGCCTGCCCAAGGTTTTAGTATCTGTATTGAAATTCCGAAAGGATTATAAAAATGGGACAAATTCTGGTCGTTGAGGATGAAACAGCCATTCGCGACAATATTGCCGAGATTGTTGCAATCTCCGGTCATCAGGCGACGATAGCTGTCGACGGCCTGGATGCCCAACTGAAACTGGAGGGTGGCTATTGCCCAGATTTAATTTTGTCGGATCTGATGATGCCCAATAAGGACGGTTATCAGTTACTTGAATGGGTTCGGTCACACGCATCTTTGTACGATGTGCCCACCGTGTTGCTCACAGCCCGAACCGACCCTCGGGACATGCGTCGCGGTATGAGCATGGGAGCCGATGATTATTTGATCAAACCGTTTGATATCCAGGAACTGATCGCCTGTATCGAGTTGCGTCTGAAAATGAGTCGCCGGGCCATGCGATTGGGGAGTTCATCTGACCTGCTATCCGCCTGAGGTGCTCAATTGTCAGGGTCGGGTAGGGTTGATGACCGGGACCTGCAGGATTCGCATGACGGTTTGCTCGAAAATTCCGGAGAAGTAAGGAAGGCTCATCCATAACACCCAAAAACCCGTGAGCAGCGTGACCGCAAAACCAATCGACATGATGTTCATTTGAGGGGCGGCACGGGTCAAAATACCCAGTACAACGTTGGCTGTCAGCAAGGCAGCCAGTACAGGCAGTGCGATTTGCAGGGCGATGGCAAACAACATGCCACCGATCAGCACAATCCGTTTGGCATCCAGAAATGAAAAATCAACGCCAATAGGTACCATCTCAAAGGTTTTAGTAATCGCAGCCAACATCATCAGATGCCCGTTGAGCGAAAAAAATATCAACGAAGCAATCAGGCTTAATAAGCTACCGATCAAGGGCGATGAAGAGTTGCGTTGCGGATCGATGAACTGCGCAAATGACAAGCCCATCTGCAAACCGATAAAATCGCCAGCCATGTCAAAGCCGGAAAAAATCAGCTTCAAGGTAAAGCCTAACGAGGCGCCCACCATGATTTGCTGCGCCAGTATGAGCATGGCTTGTGTATCACTCAGGGTTGGTGGCGGTGGCAAAATACCACTGAGCAAAATAGCCATCATGGCAGTCAGCCCGAAGCGGACTTTTCTGGAGATGGATTTGCTGTCGAATACCGGAGCGGTGTTAAGCAGGGCCAGCACGCGGATAAAAGGCCAGATCCAGGCCGCAATCCAGGCGTTAAGCGTTGCGCTATCCAGCGTGATCATGGCCGCCTGTCACCCGATCATGTAGGGGATGCTGGTGATCAGGCGACGGGTGTAGTCGATCAGTGTGCTGAGCATCCAAGGGCCTAAAATCATCATGGTTCCAAAGATGGCCAGCATTTTTGGAATAAACGAGAGTGTCATTTCGTTGATTTGTGTAGCCGCCTGCAAAATACTGATCACCAGACCCACCACCAGGCCCACCAGCAACAAGGGGGCCGCCACCATTAGCATGGTCTCAAGGCATTGCTGCCCGAGGGTCAGCACGGTCTGGGTGGTCATCATATCGATAGGCTCACTGGTTTTTGTTCCAAATCTTTCCGAAAATCTCAGCCATCGCTGCCTTGGAAATCGGTTTGATCAGCAGATCATCGAAACCTGCATCCAGAATACGCCGTTTTTCTTCTTCCAGCGCGTGTGCGGTGTAGGCCACGGCGTGCATGTGCTGATGTTGAGGCAATTGACGCAGACGTAAAAGAATCTCGATACCGGATTGGCCAGGCATGCTGATGTCCAGCAAAATAGCTCTGAATGCGTTTGCTTGCAAGGCTGCCAGGGCATTCTCGCCGTTGTCCGCCTCGGACACAACCCATCCATCTTTCTCAAGAAAGGCTCTGGCCAGCTGTCTGTTGACTTTGTTGTCGTCGACAACCAGCACGCTATTGGGTAAGGGTGTGATATTCATGGTTTGCTTATTGAAAACTGGCGACCAGGGATCCGATGAGCAGGTTCCATCCGTCTACCAGGACAAACAACATCAATTTAAATGGCAAGGAAATCAACATGGGCGACAGCATCATCATGCCCATGGACATCAAGACACTAGAGACTATCAGGTCAATGATCAAAAACGGTAAAAACATCATGAAACCAATTTGAAATGCCGTTTTTAATTCACTGGTGACAAACGCAGGTACCACCACTTTTAGCGGTAACTGTTCAGGTTTTTCGACATCCGGTTGGTTGGCCAGTCGCATGAATAAGGCCAGATCAGGCTCCCGCACTTGCTTGAGCATAAACGCTTTCATCGGCACCTCCGCTTTGTCGACCATAACCTGAAAGGTGATCTGGTTTTCGCTAAAGGGTTTGTATGCCTGGTCATAGACCTGGTTGAGCGTCGGACCCATGATAAAAAACGTTAAAAACATCGCCAAACCCACGACGACCTGGTTCGGTGGCGAGTTTTGGGTACCCATCGCCATGCGCAGCAAGGACAATACAATCACAATCCGGGTAAAACTGGTCATCATTAAAATAACGGCCGGGATAAAACTCAGGAAGGTGACAAACAGCAGTGTTTGAATGGGAACGGAATAATTCATGCCGCCGCCAGACGGGGTTGCCGTGATCCCGGGCAATAATTGCTGCGCCAGGGCGCTGGCCGGTGCACAGAGCATCCCCAGGGCGATCAGCAGCCCAAAGCGTCTGCAGAGGGCTGGGTCTAAGGGCAGCCTACGGGTGGTGAACGTCAAAATAGCGGTGAACAACTGCATCAGGAGACCTGTGGGCGTTTGACTTTTTCGAGCAGCTTGGCAAAAGCCTGGGCTGTGTCGACGCCACCGGGAATATCAATACTGCCTTTGGGCATGGAGTGTAAGGTGTTGATGGAGGAGGGGGTCATGCCGACGACAAGCCATGTTTCGCCGACCTCCACCAGTGCAATTTTTTCACGGGTGCCCAGATTGGCAACCGAAATGACTTTCAGAAACCCGGATTGTCCGCCAAATTTGCTCAAGCCCAGACGTTTGAGAATCCAGGCCAGCCCCAGAAGGACGCCAATAATAAAGACCAGTGCAAAGACGGTTTGACCAATGCCTGGACCGGCTGGCAGAGCAGGGGGCGCCTGCTCGATGGCCATGGCTGCGGTACTGAACACTGCCAGGGGCAACCCTAGCAGCGTGGTGGACAGCGTGGACTGCCCGGGGGATGATGTATGTGTCAGTTCAGAGTCGCTATATGGTGTCATCGATTCAGTTTACGCAACCGTTCAGAGGGTGTAATGATATCTGTTAAACGAATACCAAACTTGTCGTTTACCACCACCACTTCACCTTGGGCGATCAGACACCCATTGACCAGTACGTCCATGGGTTCACCGGCCAAACCATCCAGTTCGATTACGGAGCCTTGTGCGAGTTGAAGAATGTGCTTAATCGGTATCTTCGTCCTACCCAGCTCAACAGTCAATTGCACCGGGATATCGAGAATCATGTCGATATCGTTTTTCGCATTCGACGCGCTCCCGCCAGAAAAGGGCTGAAACAGGCCTGCAGCAGGTTTGGTCTCAACGACCGGTTTGGCGGCGGCCTCGGTCTGTGCTTGCTCCGCAAGGGCCGCAGCCCAATCGTCGGAGGCGTCGGTGGTCGATGCATCTACTTCATTATCACTTAACATCTGCTGTTTCTCCTGTCTGGCTGTGTAGCGCGGCCTGAATCAACGGGTCGGGCTGGCTGGACGCTTGTTCGTCCAGCAGGTTATCTGTCGGGGCAACCGCCAGGGTTTTTTCAACCTTGATGGCATACTGCCCATTGCTGGTGCCGTAGCTGCATTCAAAAATCGGTATGTTGTCGATGGAGGCTTCGATAAATGGATTGATATCGATCGGAATGACATCCCCCACTTGCAGGTGCGAAATATCAGCGACCGTCAGTTTGGAGACAGCCAGCTTGGCCACCAGATCCACATCGGCCAGTTGCACCTGCTTTTTGAGCATCTTGAGCCAGCGTTTGTCGGGTTCGGCCTGATCCCCCTGCATGCTGCTATAGAGCATGTCGCGGATCGGTTCGAGTGTGGAGTAGGGGATACAAATGTGAAAGGTACCGCCTGCAGAGCCCAGCTCAATCGTAAATTGAGAGGTCACCACAATCTCTGAAGGCGTGGCGATATTGGCAAACTGGGTGTGCATCTCGGAGCGAATGTACTCCGGCTGAATGGGATAAACCGGTGCCCATGCCTTGGTGTATTCCTCAAAAGTCACATCCAGCATGCGGGAAATGATGCGCTGCTCGGTTTGGGTAAAGTCGCGACCTTCAACCCGGGTGTGAAAACGTCCGTCGCCACCAAACAGGTTATCGACGACGGTAAATACCAGGCTTGGATCGAAAATGAACAGGGCATTACCGCGCAGGGGACGAAAAGACGCCACGTTCAGGTTGGTGGGTACAACCAGGTTGCGAATAAATTCGTTGTACTTTAAAACTTTGACAGGGCCCACTGAAATCTCGGGGCTTCTGCGCATAAAGTTAAACAGGCCTGCGCGCAGCAAGCGGGCAAAACGTTCGTTGATGATCTCCAGCGTGGGCATGCGGCCACGGACAATACGCTCCTGCTTGGCGAGGTTGTAAGGGCGAACGCTTCCGTCATCCATGACCCCGTCATGGTTTTCTTCTTCGCCATTAACCCCGCGCAGCAGCGCGTCTACTTCATCCTGTGAGAGAAAATCACCGGCCATGATCGCCGTTCCTTACTGAATCACAAAACTGGTGAAATGAACGTCAACAACACCCTTGGTTTTGCCTGGGCCTTTGATCGTCTCGCGGGCCATGTCCAGGAGTTCGTCCATCAATTGCTGTTTACCTTCAACGGTGCTCAATGCGGCAACATCTTTGCTCGAGAGCACGATCAGGATGCGGCTGCGCAGAATGGGGGTATAAGCCTTGATGGCTTCGCCCATCTTGGCGTCTTCCACTTCGAATGAAATGCCCAACTGCAGGTAGCGGTCGCCCCCTGGGTCTGCCATGTTCACGACAAACGGCTCCATCTGGGCAAATACGGGAGGGCCTTTGTGCTCAGCTTCGTGAACTTCCTGGCCTTCAACCGGTTTTTTCTTGGACATCATGAAAAATGCAGCGCCACCACCACCGCCCAGTACCACGGCTGCAGCAATGATGATGATCATGAGTTTTTTCTTTGACTTTCCAGCGCCTTCGGCGCCTTCAGCAGGGGGGGCTTTTGCAACCGCCGCTTTGCTCATGTAATTCTCCAGTAGTCGATGTCAATGTGATTCGTTATGTGATCCATTGTGCATCGGCGGCGTTACATGTGATTGCATGAAAACCGCCAGAGAACCTGCCTATTTCTAGGCAAACAAATCGACGCCACCATTGTTGTTGCGGGAGGTGCTGACGCGCGATGCGGGCGTATCGCCAGGCAGTGCCGACGTCAAGGCATCCAATGGGCCGGCCGAGCCTGAGGACCCTTGTTGGCCAGATTGTGAAGAGTTGCCTGATTGACCTTGTGAGGGATTCTGGAAGCCAAACCCTGCGGCCTGCTCATCGCCCGCAACGCGAACCTGAATGGTTTGCGCGTTGATACCCGATTGCGAGAGTATTTCTTTGAGTGCCGGTATGGCCTGGGTCAGCAGTTGTTGGCTTTGCGCGTCTTGCGCGGTCAGCGACAGATGCGCCTCGTTGCCCTTGATCTGGATTTTCAGGTTCAGGGGCCCCAGGGTTTCAGGGTTGATGCGAATATCAGCCTGGGTCATGTTGCGACCTACCATCCAGACAATTTTTTGTGAGACCTCTCCCGGAAAAGTCGGTGAGCCTAACGGTGAGTTCACCTTGATAGGGGTGCTGGTGCCTGTAAAAATGCTGGTCGGCGCAGTGGCTGCCGCGATGCCTGGCGTTGCGGGCCCTGAGCTGGGCAGGCCCGCGCTGGCAACGCCCGCTTTTTCTCGCACCGCCTCCAGGGTGATTGGTTCATCGCTGGTGAGGGTCTGGGTTCTGTCTGTTGCGGGTAAGCCACGAATTGCTGCTGCGGCTGTCGAGTC
>DAITMV010000113.1:0-9371 GCA_036834985.1 Burkholderiaceae bacterium
ATATTGAAAAATCAAATAAACCGAGAGGATGTTTCATGAACAAAGTAGTACTGCTGTCAGCCCTTGTGACCACCACCTTGTTATCTGGCGCGGCCTGGGCCAATAAAGAACTCGCCTCAAGCAAGGCTTGCCTGGCCTGCCACAGCATTGAAAAAAAGGTGGTCGGCCCTGCGTTCAAGGATGTCGCCGCCCGCTACAAGGATGACAAAGACGCGCAGGCAAAGTTGACCAAAAAAATCATGGAAGGCGGCGCTGGCGTCTGGGGTCAGATCCCCATGCCTGCTCAGCATTTAACCAACGACGAAGCCACCACACTGGTCAAGTGGGTGCTGGCTCAATAACCATCAGGACTCAATGGCAATTCAGACTCAACCCGGCGACATCGAACGTCAACTCGTTGCCAACCGCTCCACCTGGGTCAGTGCGGCCGTCAATATCACATTGAGCATCGCCCAGGTGATCGCCGGGCTGTTGGCCCATTCGCAGGGTTTGATTGCGGACGGTCTGCATTCACTTTCTGATCTACTCTCAGACGCCGTCGTGCTCGTTGCCAATAGGCACAGCCACAAAGGGCCCGACGACGACCATCATTACGGACACGCCCGTTTTGAAAATGCAGCCTCCCTATTGATCGGCTTGCTATTGCTTGTTGTCGGACTGGGCATGCTATGGGCGGGAGTCAACTCCATACAAAACATGGAGGCGCGTCCCGTGGTTCAGCAAACAGCCTTGTGGGCCGCCTGCGCGTCGCTGCTGGTCAAGGAGGGGTTGTTCCGCTATTTGATCCATCAGGCTCGCGCGGTAGGCTCCTCCCTGCTGATTGCCAACGCCTGGCACGCCCGCTCGGACGCGGCCTCCTCCCTGGTCGTGGCCATTGGCATTGGAGGCAGCCTGATGGGCTACCCGATTCTAGACCCGGTGGCGGGCTTGGTGGTCGGATTGATGATCTGCAAAATGGGAGTCTCTTTTTCATGGACAGCGCTGTCACAACTGGCTGACCAGGCACTACCTGCCGAAGACGTCGCAGCCATCCGGCAAACCCTGCAAGCGGTACCGGGTGTTGCGAATGTGCATGACCTGCGCACTCGCCACATGGGCGACCTAGCCATTGTAGATGCCCATCTGGACGTCAACCCCTGGATCAGTGTCAGCGAAGGGCACTGGGTGGCAGCGCATGCCCGGCAGGCGCTGATCGCAATGCCCACGGTGATGGACGCACAAATTCATATTGACCCCGCCACCGCAGACGCTTCCATCGGCGTATCACTTCCCCTGCGGGCCGATATCGAACAGTGGTTCACGCGCAATGCCAACAATGTGCACATCAACACCATCAACCTGCATTATCTGGACGGCAAGCTGTTACTGGATGTGATCACGGACACCAGCACCGACGAAGATACGCGCCTGTATATAGAACAACTGATGTCCAAACACTGGCCCGACCACGGCGTACAAATTCATCGCTGGATGGTACTTCAGACCGCCTGAACAGGCTCGTTACCGCCAAACGGCCTGCAAACTGCTAAATGCAGCCTTAATTACTGGTTCCTCGTATCGCTGACTTAAGCAAATAAAAGCCATGGACGATGGCACTTCCACGCGGTCTGCAATAGCGATGCCATGCGCCTGCGATTCATTCAAGGCCACCGACTCGCGGGCTAATGACAAGCCCACTCCAGATTTCACCATGTCCAACATAGAGGGCTCCTGATCCACCAACGCCACTTTGTTAGGCACCGCGGGGCATTGGGCAAAAATACCGGTGAGTAAACGGTTATGCACCGACTCCGGAGGCGTCCATATCCAGGGTAAGCTGGCCAGTTCGGCCCAATCCTTTCCTTGTACCCGTTTTTGCCAACCGCGTGGCGCGATCACTTTGTAGACAAACTGGGTCAACACCTGCACGTGCAGCAAGGGGCTATCTACCTCACCCAGGTAATAACCTACATCCAGCTCCCCCGATAAAACTTTTTTATATACAGACCCGCTCATCTGCTGCACCAGCTGTGTCTCAACCAGAGGATAGGATTCAACCAGGGACTTTAAAAACAGTCCTAAACGGGTAAAGTCTGGATCCAGGATCGTACCGATTTTCAGCGCCCCGCGCGTTTGACTGGTCATGCCGCGGGCCAGGTCCACCACATCCTTGACCGATTGCAAGGCACGCTCGGCCAACGGCAGTATCTGCGAGCCCTCCTTCGTTAGCACAAGGCCTTGCGCTGTTCGCACAAACAACTGAACCCCCAAAAACTCCTGCAAATGTTTGATCTGCAAGCTGACGGCTGGTTGGGTGAGGTGCAAACGCGTCGCGGCACGCGTCACATTGCCTTCGCGGGCAATTTCAACAAACGCTTTGAGATGAGTGATATCCATGTCCCAATATTAGCAATTTTTATATTCAGAATGAGTATTACTCATTGGAAATTCGCTTATCAGCGCTCTACAATCAATTCACAAGTTACTTACATCAACAGCAGTCATCCTCATGAGCGAGACAAACGTGGCCCACATTCAGCACTACATCAATGGTCAATTAACCGCAGGCACAGGCCAACGGCGTTCAGACGTATTTAACCCGGCCACAGGCCAAGTCACAGGACAGGTACATCTGGCTGAAGTGGTAGATGTTGACACTGCGGTGCGAGCTGCAAAAGAGGCATTTCCCGCCTGGTCCGAGATGGCACCGCTTCGGCGCGCCCGCATACTGGCCAAATTCAAGGAACTGCTGGACAAAAACCAGGATCTGATGGCTGAGTTCATCACCCGCGAACATGGCAAAGTCTTCTCGGATGCCAAGGGTGAAGTAACCCGCGGTATCGAAGTCGTTGAATTTGCCACTGGCGCCCCGCACCTGTTAAAGACCGCCATGACCGATAACATTGGCGGAGGCATCGATAACTGGAACCTTCGCCAGGCGCTGGGCGTATGCGCAGGCATCACGCCGTTCAACTTTCCGTTCATGGTCCCTCTGTGGATGATTCCGATGGCGCTGGCCACCGGCAACACCTTTATTCTCAAGCCCAGCGAACGTGATCCCTCCGCTTCGCTCCTGATTGCCGACCTGTTGCAGCAGGCAGGCCTGCCCAATGGCGTCTTTAACGTGGTGCAAGGCGACAAGGTGGCGGTAGACGCCCTGTTGCAACACCCAGATGTAGCCGCCATTTCGTTTGTAGGCTCAACGCCGATCGCCGAATACATCTACAAGGAAGGCACGGCGCGCGGCAAACGTGTACAGGCCCTGGGTGGCGCGAAAAACCACCTAGTGGTCATGCCCGATGCCAACCTGGAACAAGCTGTGGACGCACTGATGGGCGCTGCTTATGGTTCTGCAGGCGAGCGCTGCATGGCGATCTCTGTGGCTGTAGCGGTCGGTCCTGTTGCTGATCAACTGGTCGAAGCACTTGTTCCACGGATCAAGGCCTTGAAGGTTAAAAACGGCATGGAGTCGGATGCTGAAATGGGCCCAGTTGTCACCTCCGTTCACAAAGCCAAAATCGAAGGTTATATTGAGCAAGGGATCAAGGAAGGCGCCACATTGGTGGTCGACGGACGCGGCTTGACGGTACCCGGTCATGAACAAGGCTTCTTTATGGGCGGCACCCTGTTTGACCACGTCACCCAAGAGATGGTCATCCACAAGGAAGAGATTTTTGGCCCCGTTTTGTGCGTGGTGCGCGTCAACACCTTTGCAGAGGCGGTCGAGCTGATCAACAGCCATGAGTTTGGTAACGGCGTGTCGCTGTTTACCAGCGATGGCGGCATTGCCCGCGAGTTTAGCCGTCGCATCCAGGTGGGTATGGTGGGCATCAACGTACCCATCCCCGTGCCGATGGCCTGGCACTCCTTTGGTGGCTGGAAGCGTTCCCTGTTTGGAGACCACCATGCCTATGGTGAAGAAGGCATCCGTTTTTACACCCGTTACAAGAGCATCATGCAGCGTTGGCCCGACAGCATCAGCAAAGGCGCTGAATTCACAATGCCCGTGGCCAAGTAATCATGGCAAACCTCTCTGACCTGCTACGGTCGGGGAAACGTTTTGACTACATCATCGTCGGCGGCGGAACCGCCGGCTGTGTGCTGGCCAACCGTTTGTCCGAAGATCCCAACAACTCCGTTTTGCTGATTGAAGCAGGCGGCCCCGACAACTATCACTGGATTCACATCCCCATCGGGTACCTGTACTGCATTGGCAATCCACGCACCGACTGGCTGTTCAAAACCACCGAACAACCCGGCTTAAACGGCCGTTCTCTGATTTATCCACGGGGCCGCGTGCTGGGTGGCTGTTCGTCGATCAACGGCATGATTTATATGCGTGGGCAAACACAGGACTACGACAGTTGGGCGGACGCAACGGGTGACGATCGCTGGCGCTGGGAGCACGTACTGCCCTATTACAAACGCAGTGAAGACCATCACGGTGGCAGCAACGAGTTTCACAACGCGGGCGGTTACTGGCGTGTCGAAAAACAGCGCCTGTCCTGGGAGCTGCTGGACACATTTGCGCAAGCAGCAACCACAGAGGGTATTCCACACACCACCGACTTTAACACGGGCGACAATCTGGGAGTCAGCTACTTCGAGGTGAATCAACGCCAAGGCTGGCGCTGGAATACCTCCAAGGGGTTCTTAAAGCCCGCGCGCCGCAGACCCAATTTATCTGTACTGACAGGCGCTCAAGTCGACAAGCTCACCTTCATCACCACGTCAGGTGCAGTCCGTTGCACAGGCGTCCAATTGGCCCATGAGCCATTACACAACCTGTCACCCGTGGTACTGGCGGCCGGCAAAGAAGTTGTCCTTGCATCGGGAGCCATCGGCTCGGTTGCAATCCTCGAACGCTCGGGGATTGGTCAAGCCGCACGCTTAAAGCCACTGGGCATACAGCCTGTTGTGGACTTGCCAGGTGTGGGCGAGAACCTGCAAGACCATCTTCAACTTCGGATGGTATTTAAAGTGTCCGGTGTTAAAACACTCAATACCATGGCCAACCACTGGTTTGGCAAAATGAAAATCGGCATGCAATACGTGTTTACGCGCTCAGGCCCCATGAGCATGGCCCCCTCGCAGCTGGGTGCATTCGCCAAAAGCGGTCCGGAACACACCCGCGCGAACGTTCAGTACCATGTGCAGCCCCTGTCACTGGAAAAATTTGGAGACCCTCTGCATAACTTCAATGCGTTCACCGCCAGCGTCTGCAATCTGCGGCCAACCTCGCGGGGCACCGTTCATATCCAGTCAGCACAGGTTAACACCGCACCGGCCATCGCCCCCAACTACCTCACCACCGAGGAAGATCACCAGGTGGCCGCCCAGTCGATCAAGTTGACCCGGCGTATCGTGTTTAGCGAGCCCCTGCGCAAATACTCTCCGGAAGAAATCAAACCCGGTATCTGGGCTCAAAGTGAGGCAGACCTGGTCAAGGCAGCCGGGGACATTGGGACCACGATTTTTCATCCGGTTGGCACCTGCAAAATGGGTCGCGCCAGCGATCCGACGGCGGTCGTCGACGGAGAGCTCAACGTATTGGGTGTACAGGGTTTGCGGGTGGCCGATGCCTCAGTGATGCCCACCATCACCTCGGGCAATACTTGCTCGCCCACGGTTATGATTGCTGAACGCGCCGCAGACCTGATCTTGGGAACCTAAGCCCCGTGCCTGAGTTTGAACGCCCCTCCTGTCCACAGCGCTGTTGCTAGCCTGAGGTCATGGCCAACCGCCACGGCGCATTGTGCGTAAAATGGCGTGTGCCGATCACAATGCTGAAGGAAGAACGATGTTGGTTTTACGCGTGACCCGCCTGCTGTGGATCCTCCCTGCCGTTCTGGTCGGTGCTTGCTCAGGCACCGATGTCCTGAACACCCTGGCCAGCTCCAGAACCTATCAACTGCATTCTGATATCGCTTACGGCAAAAATCCTCGCCAAAAGCTCGACATCTACCGTCCGATCGGACCCAACGGGCAGCCCATGGCAGACACGCCAGTGGTCGTATTTTTTTACGGCGGCAGCTGGAACAACGGGAAGCGTCAGGATTACCTGTTTGTCGGCGAAGCCTTGAGTGCGCGTGGCTTTACCACGGTGATTGCGGACTATCGCCTCTATCCGGAGGTCAAGTACCCGGATTTTCTGGATGATTGTGCGCAAGCATCGGCCTGGGTCTACGATACCATCGGCAAATACGGCGGTCGTCGCGATCAAATTTTTGCGATGGGTCATAGTGCTGGCGCCTACAATGCATCGATGATGGTGATGGACCCCCGCTGGCTCAACAAACAAGGCAAGGCACCTTCCATATGGAAGGGATGGATCGGCATTGCAGGCCCATACGATTTCTTACCCATTAATACGCCGGAAGTTCGCCCGGTATTTCATTACCCCAACTCGCCGCCCGAGTCCCAACCCATCCGTTACGTGAGCCATGCAGTACCTCCTACTTTGCTTGTCGCTCCTAAAGTGGATGCCTTGCTCAACACACAGCGCAACACAGAGCAAATGGCCCGTAAACTGCAGGAAGCAGGGGTCCCGGTGACCGAGAAAATCTACGACAACCTGGACCACATCACCGCCATTGGCGTACTCGCCTGGCCCCTTCGCTTCAAGGCTCCAGTCTTGGACAACATTGAACAATTCATCAAGGCAACCACGCATGATAAAAGGACTGCTTCAGCTGCTATTGTTCCAGGGACTCGGTGAGTTGATTTCCAAGTTTGTCCTGTCAGGCATTCCGGGGCCTGTGTTGGGTCTGGTTTGCCTCTTTGTCTACTTGGTCATTCGTGGGCAAGTGTCTTCCGAGCTGGCAACTGTCGGACAGTCTTTCGCGCAACACCTGGGCATATTGTTTGTACCCGCAGCGGTCGGCGTGGTGCTGTTTATTCCACAACTCAAAGCCCACGGCTTGGTGATTGTGACCATTTTGCTGATCAGTGTTTCGCTCACATTGTTGGTGACAGCGGTTGTACTGCGCTTAATGACACGGTCGCCCATCGCTCGAGCCACACCCCAATCACAGGGCAGACATTACGGAACCAAAGAAAGGCCCCACCATGAGTAACCTGGATACCATCTGGGTTTATCTGGCTGGCAGCCCGCTTCTCGCACTGATCCTGACACTGCTGGCTTATCACATCGGTTTTAGTATTTATCAGGCCAGCAATAAAAATCCTCTGCTAAACCCTGTAGCAATAGCCGTTACGTTGGTCGCAGTGAGCATTGAGATGATTGACATGCCCTATGACAAGTATTTTGCAGGCGCACAGTTTGTTCACTTTTTGCTAGGCACTGCCACCGTATCGTTGGCCATTCCCATCTACAATGGACTGGCACAACTCAAACACAGGTGGTTTCCCCTAACCGTTGCATTACTGTGCGGTGGGGCAACCTCCATCTTGAGTTCTGTGACCTTGGCCCATTGGATGCACTTACCAGAATTGATCACCCGCAGCTTTTACGCCAAATCAGTCACCGCCCCCATTGGCATGGGCATTGCCGAGCAAATTGGTGCCTCCCCTACCCTGACTGCCGTCTATGCCGTCATTACAGGCGTTTTTGGCGCGGCGTTGGGCAGTTTTATTTTTGATAGCGTGCGCAACACGCAATGGTGGCAACGAGGATTTTCAATCGGCACGGCAGCTCACGGAATTGGTACCACGCGTGCATTTAGCGTGAATGAGGAAGCCGGCGCCTACGCGAGTCTGGCCATGGGAATGCACGGCATTGCTGGTGCTACGTTAATTCCCTGGATAGTTCGCCTGCTTACGCATGCATAATCTTTCTTACCATCTGATGTATTAGGCGACTTTCCTGGTTAAGTTCTCGTAGAGCCCAGAGGCCCAAACCGTTAAAATCAACACCGAGACAAAATCCATTCAAAACAATTATTTAACGGACGACGTATGTTTTTTGCACCAAGTAATGCCGTTCGCGTTCCAAAACACCTGGAAAGCGTCACCTCCCTGGACCCAAAATCCGAAGTCAAGCCCACCGACGTTAACATGACCCGCGACGGCGTTGAGGCTATTTGGCGATCCGCTGAAAACTACTACCGTACCGGCTTACATCCTGGAATGACGCTAGTGATTCGCCGCAAAGGACAGATCGTCCTCAAGCGGGCAATCGGCCATGCGCGTGGAGATCTACCTGATGCCAAAGAGCCCGATGTACTGATGAAGCCCGATACGCCCATCTGTCTGTTCTCTGCCTCTAAAGCGGTAACTGCCATGCTGATTCACTCATTGGCCGAGAAGGGACTGATCAATCTGGATGCACCAGTTGCCCACTATATTCCTGAATTTGGTGTCAACGGAAAGGCAGAGACCACCGTACGGCATGTACTGTCGCATCGTGCTGGGGTGGCTTCCATTCCAATCAAAAATCCGGATCCATCACTGCTGTATCAATGGAATAACGTCATCAGCTTGCTCAGCACCACACAGGCCAGCCATGCTCCGGGAGAAAAGCAGGCCTATCACGCCATCACGGGCGGATACATCTTGGGGGAAATCGCACGCCGGGTAACGGGCAGAGAGCTTAATCCACTCTTGCAAGATACATTCTCAACCCCTTTGGGTTGCAATTACTTTACCTATGGTTTGCCAGAGGCACGTCACGCGGATGTTGCGACCAATCACAACACAGGTGGCCCAGGCGTATTACCGGTACAGATGATTGCCAAACGGGTGCTCGGCGTAGACTTTAGCAAAATCAGCGCTATTTCCAATCAAAGTGATTTTGTCAGCTCAATCATCCCGGCAGGTAATATTTATGCCAACGCAGATGAAGTTAGCCGCTTTTATCAGATGCTGTTAAACAAAGGTGAATGGAACGGCCAGCAGCTGATCCAGGCAGATACCGTAAAAGCCGCTTTAAAACCAGTGGCCCCATTGACCTTGGACGGCATGCTGCTGATCCCGATGCGCTATTCGTCTGGCATGATGTTGGGTGAATCGTTTATGAGTCTCTACGGACCTAAAGCCCCAAAAGCTTTTGGACATCTCGGATTACTCAACATCGTCTGCTGGGCAGACCCTCAGCGCGATATTGCAGTATCGTTTCTGAATACTGGCAAGACCGTTGATATCCGTGGATTTACCGGAATGCTGAAGGTTATCTGGGCTATTAACAAGCATTGTGGTGTTCTTAGTTAAAAAACACTGACAAGGCACAAGACATGAAACCATTGGCAGACGTCAAATAATAGCCCCTAAACTCATCAAGAACAGTTACAAGACTTCGCAAAGCCGCAGATCGAGAGATTGGCGGCTTTTTTTATGTTGAAGCAATAGGTGGGCCCAAGTCATTGGAGGCGCCGATAGTATGTAGCACATAAAGTAAAACACCCCGGTCCTTTTTGGGATCGGGGTGTTTTGTA
>DAITMV010000114.1:0-9337 GCA_036834985.1 Burkholderiaceae bacterium
ATTACGAGATACCCCTGGGCACACCGTTCTCCAAGTTGCTGGAGTTGGCTGGTGGCATGCGTGGCGGTAAAAAAATCAAAGCCGTTATTCCTGGTGGTTCCTCCATGCCGGTATTGACCGGCGATGTGATGATGGCCTGCGACATGGACTACGACTCTGTCGCCAAAGCAGGCTCCATGCTGGGTTCTGGTGCTGTCATCGTGATGGACGAAACCCGCTGCATGGTCAAATCGCTGCTGCGTTTGTCCTACTTCTACTATGAAGAAAGCTGCGGACAGTGCACACCGTGCCGTGAGGGCACGGGCTGGCTCTACAAGATTGTTCACCGCATCGAAAACGGGCAGGGCCGTCCTGAAGATCTGGACATGCTCAACAGTATTGCCGACAACATTCAGGGTCGCACCATATGTGCGCTGGGTGATGCGGCTGCGATGCCTGTTCGTGCATTCGTGAAAAATTTCCGTGACGAATTTGCGTACCACATTGAGCACAAGCACTGTTTAGTGCCTGCTTATGTGTAAGTGATTTGATTGACTGATTGATGTCTTAGGCGCTTTGCGCGCGGCGAAAAGCAAATGGTTGAAATCGAAATTGATGGTGTAAAAGTTCAAGTGCCGGAAGGTAGCATGCTGATGGAAGCTACCAACCGCGCGGGCAAATATGTTCCGCACTTTTGCTATCACAAAAAATTATCCATCGCGGCAAACTGCCGTATGTGTCTGGTCGAAGTTGAGAAGGCCCCCAAGCCGCTGCCGGCCTGCGCAACGCCAGTGACTGCGGGCATGATTGTTCGCACCGCCTCTGAAAAGGCCATCAATGCTCAAAAGAGTGTGATGGAGTTTTTGCTGATCAACCATCCACTTGATTGCCCGATTTGCGATCAGGGGGGTGAGTGTCAATTGCAGGATCTTGCCGTCGGTTATGGTGGCAGCGCTTCCCGTTACCAGGAGGAAAAACGAGTCGTGTTCCACAAGGACATCGGCCCGCTGGTGTCTGCTCAGGAAATGAGCCGCTGCATTCACTGCACCCGTTGCGTACGCTTCGGCCAAGAAGTGGCTGGCGTGATGGAACTGGGGATGGCAGGCCGTGGCGAACATTCTGAAATTCTCTCATTTGTGGGCAACTCGGTTGATTCGGAACTGTCCGGCAACATGATCGACCTGTGTCCCGTGGGCGCCCTGACCTCCAAGCCGTTCCGCTACAGTGCCCGCACCTGGGAGCTGGCGCGCCGTCGCTCGGTCACGCCGCATGACAGCCTGGGCTCGAATGTGGTGGTACAAGTCAAAGGCGACAAAGTCTTGCGGGTATTGCCGATCGAAAACGAAGCCATCAACGAGTGCTGGATCACCGACAAAGACCGTTTTTCCTACGAAGGCTTAAACGCGGCTGATCGTGTCACTGTTCCCATGGTCAAGCGCGGCGACGAGTGGGTGGAGATCGACTGGGAAGCTGCATTAACTCTCGTATCTGCCGGTCTGAAAGATACCCGAGACAGCTCCGGTGCCAACACCATTGGTGTCTTGGCTTCTCCATCGTCAACACTGGAAGAGCTGGCGTTGGCCGGCAAACTGGTGCGTGGTCTGGGCAGCAACAACATTGATGTGCGCCTGCGTCAAAGCGATTTCTCGCTGGATGCTTCACGCCAAGGCGCGCCATGGCTGGGTATGCCCGTGGCCGACATCAGCACGCTGGATCGCGTCCTGGTGGTTGGCTCATTCTTGCGTAAAGACCATCCACTGGTGGCGCAACGTCTGCGTCAAACCGCCAAGCGTGGTGCCAAGGTCTTTTCACTGAACGCCACCTGCGAAAACTGGCTCGTCAAAATGGCAGGCCAATTGACTGTGGCTCCATCGCAGTGGGAATCAACACTTGCACAATTGATTGTTGCAGTGGCCGCCGCCAAAGGCGTGACTGCCCCGGCTGCGTTTGCTGGTTTGGCGGCCAGTGCGCAGGTGTCTGCTATCGCCGCTCAGTTGGTGACTGGGCAAACGCCGGGTGTGCTGATCGGTAATGCTGCGGTACAACACCCATCATATGCTCGTCTGGCCGTCTTGTTGCAAACACTCGCCGAGTTGCTGGGTGCCAAGTGGGGTTACCTCACGGAGTCTGCCAATACGGTCGGTGCCTACGTGGCCGGAGCCGTACCCAGTGCTGACGGCAAAAATGCTGCCCAGATGCTGGCCGGCGGCATGAAGTCACTGATTTTGCTCAACACCGAGCCGGATCTGGATTCCGCCGATGGTCAACAGGCACTGACGACACTCACCGAGACTCCGTTTGTTGTCGCGTTGACGTCGTTTAAATCGCGGGTGTCCCAATACGCCAATATCATTTTGCCGATCACACCCTTTACCGAAACCTCCGGTACGTTTATCAGCGCTGAGGGTCGCGTACAGAGCTTCCAGGCCTGTGTCCGTCCTGCTGGCCAAGCTCGTCCAGGGTGGAAGGTGTTGCGTGTGTTGGGTAATTTGCTGGGTCTGTCCGGTTTTGATGCCAACAGCTCCGACGATATCAAGAAGTCTGTCCTGACGGGTGACGTCGCGGATCGCTTAAACAATGCGTCCTCCGCGCCATTGCAAGTGCCTGTCACCGCCACCGCTCAAGGCTTGGAACGGATTGCAGATGTGTCCATTTATGCGACCGATGCATTGGTTCGACGTGCAGAGTCTTTGCAATTGACCAAAGACGCCAAGGCACCAGTGGCCCATATACACCCGCAGACCCTCCAAACCCTGAATTTGGGCTCAGCCACAGCAGTGGCCGTCGCGATGAACGGTCACCCCGGTGCGCAGTTGCCGTGGGTGGCTGATGACACCGTGGCTGTGGGAGCTATCCGTATTGCAGCCGGCCGCTTGCAGACGCTGCCTGTCGGGCCTTTGTTCGGATCTGTGCAAGTTAGCGCAGTTCATAGTGCAGTTGATAGCACAGTTAAAGCGTGAGCCTAGAATAATCCATGGATAACTTCATCACTCTCATACAGACACAAGGCGCAGCGCTGCTGGGCCCTGCGTGGACGACCGTCTGGACCCTGATCAAAATCTTATGCGTCACTTTGCCGCTCTTGGGTTGCGTAGCCTACCTGACACTGTGGGAGCGTAAACTCATCGGTTGGATGCATATTCGTTACGGTCCAAACCGCGTTGGACCACTCGGTTTGCTGCAACCGATTGCCGACGCATTTAAGATGATGTTTAAAGAGGTGATTGTTCCTGCCAATGCAAACAAGGTGCTCTTTATCATTGCACCCATGATGACGATCATGCCTGCGCTTGGTGCCTGGGCGGTGATGCCGTTTGGTCCTGAAGTGGCGCTGTCGAATGTAAACGCCGGCTTGCTCTACATCATGGCCATTACATCGATTGGCGTGTATGGCGTCATCATTGCCGGTTGGGCGTCCAACTCCAAATACGCGTTTTTGGCGGCGATGCGTGCTTCAGCGCAAATGGTCTCGTATGAATTGGCGATGGGCTTCTGTCTGGTTACTGTCTTGTTGGTAACTGGCAGCCTGAACATGACAGACATCGTTATCTCTCAAACCAAGGGCTCGTTTGCGGACATGGGTCTGAACTTTCTTTCTTGGAACTGGTTGCCGCTTTTACCCCTGTTTGTGATTTATGTGGTCTCTGGTGTCGCGGAAACCAACCGTCATCCGTTTGACGTGGTCGAAGGCGAATCCGAGATTGTGGCCGGTCACATGGTGGAATACTCCGGCATGACCTTTGCCGTGTTTTTCCTGGCTGAATACGCCAACATGATTTTGATTTCTGCTCTGGCATCGATCATGTTTTTGGGGGGCTGGGCCGCTCCGATTGAAAGCATGGTATTTACTTGGATACCTGGCTGGATCTGGCTCGGTTTGAAGACGTTCCTGGTAGTGTCCTGTTTCATCTGGTTCCGCGCATCTTTCCCGCGTTACCGTTACGACCAGATCATGCGTTTGGGTTGGAAGATTTTTATTCCATTGACCCTGGTGTGGTTAGTGGTTGTAGCTGCGTGGATGCAGACCCCTTTAAACATTTGGAAGTAAGGTTGAGCTGACATTCAGCCGAGGTATTGACATGATTTCTGCCATCAAGGATTTTTTCGACAGCCTGCTCTTGCGCGAATTGCTCAAAGGCATGGCCCTGACCGGTCGGTATTTGTTTGCTCCCAAGATCACGGTGTTGTATCCGGAAGAAAAAACACCGATGTCTCCGCGTTTCCGTGGTCTACACGCTTTGCGTCGTTACCCTAATGGAGAGGAGCGTTGCATTGCGTGCAAACTGTGTGAAGCCGTGTGCCCTGCCATGGCGATTACGATTGAGTCCGAGCAGCGCGAGGATGGTTCACGTCGTACAACCCGCTATGACATCGATTTGACCAAGTGCATTTTTTGCGGATTTTGTGAAGAGTCCTGTCCGGTTGATTCCATCGTGGAAACCCACATCCATGAGTATCATGGTGAGAAGCGCGGCGACCTGTACTTCACCAAAGAGATGTTGCTGGCAGTCGGTGACCGGTACGAAGCAGAGATTGCTGCCAACCGCTCTACCGATGCGAAGTTCCGCTAAGGTGCGCCTTGCTCCCGAGATAACAGACATTACGATCGAAGATTATCCATGAATACAACCACCGCATTTTTTTATGCCTTCTCAGCCATTCTGGTGCTGGCGGCATTACGCGTCATCACGGCGCGTAACCCGGTGCATGCGGCACTGTTTCTTGTCCTGGCCTTTTTTTCGGCGTCCGGTTTATGGATGTTGCTGCAGGCTGAGTTTTTGGCCATTTCGCTGGTGCTGGTCTACGTCGGTGCGGTGATTGTGCTGTTCCTGTTTGTGGTGATGATGCTCGACATCAATATCGACAAAGTACGCCAAGGGTTTTGGGCCAATTTGCCCACCGCAGCCGTGGTCGGCAGTCTGGTCGCTTTCGAGATGGCGGCGGTGCTGCTCAAGGGCTTTTGGGCCAATGAGTCAACAGTCCTGAAGGTGCAATCGGATTTGAACAATACCCGTGAACTGGGCAAGGTGGTCTATACCCAGTATCTGTATCCCTTCGAGATCGCAGCGATCATTCTGCTGGTTGCGATGGTGGCAGCAATTGCATTGACCCTGCGTAAACGCAAGGACACCAAGGGACAGAACCCGTCAGAGCAGGTTCGCGTGAAAGCCGCCGATCGTGTGCGTCTGGTCAGCATGGAGGCCGACATGTCCTCCAAACAGACCCGATCCGTCAAAGAATAAACAGAGAATACAAAGGACAGACGTATGCTTACCTTGTCGCACTATCTGGTGCTCGGAGCGATCTTGTTCGCGATCAGTGTGGTGGGGATTTTCCTCAACCGCAAGAACCTGATCGTACTGCTGATGGCCATCGAACTGATGCTGCTTTCAGTCAATATGAACTTTGTTGCGTTCTCCCATTATCTGAACGACCTCGCCGGTCAGGTCTTTGTGTTCTTTATCCTGACGGTGGCCGCTGCTGAATCAGCGATTGGTTTGGCCATTTTGGTGGTCCTGTTCCGAAATCTCAATTCAATCAACGTCGAAGACCTCGACCAACTCAAGGGCTAAGCAGATATGAATCCCTTGTATCTAACCATTCCTTTGGCACCGCTGGCAGGCTGTATTCTGGCGGGTTTGTTTGGTAAAACCATTGGGCGACGTGGCGCACATACGGTCACCATTTTGGGCGTATTGGTGGCATTTATCTGCTCCATCCTTGTGTTTCAGGATGTACGAGCTGGTCATACGTTTAATGGCACTGTCTACGAATGGGCCTCTATTGGCGCCCTGAAGTTTGAGGTGGGCTTTTTGATTGATACCTTGACTGCCACCATGATGTTGGTGGTTACGTCAGTATCGCTGATGGTTCACTTATACACCGTGGGTTACATGCACGAGGACCCTGGCTATCAACGTTTCTTTTCCTATATTTCGCTGTTTACCTTTTCCATGCTGATGTTGGTGATGTCCAACAACATGCTCCAGTTGTTCTTTGGCTGGGAGGCGGTGGGCTTGGTCTCGTATCTGCTGATTGGTTTTTGGTACACCAAGCCAACAGCGATTTACGCCAACATGAAGGCATTCCTGGTCAACCGTGTGGGCGACTTTGGTTTTATTCTCGGCATCGGTCTGATCCTGGCCTACACGGGCACGATGAGCTACTCGGAGATTTTTGCAAAGGCCGGTTCACTGACCGCACTGACTTTGCCCGGTACCGACTGGCCGTTGTTGGGCGTTGCCTGTATTTGTCTGTTTATCGGCGCGATGGGCAAATCAGCGCAGTTCCCGCTGCACGTGTGGCTGCCCGATTCGATGGAAGGCCCTACACCGATCTCCGCGCTGATCCACGCGGCTACGATGGTGACAGCTGGCATTTTCATGGTCAGCCGGATGTCGCCCCTGTTTGAATTGTCAGACACCGCATTGAACTTTGTATTGGTGATTGGTTCAATCACCGCATTGTTTATGGGCTTTTTGGGCATTATTCAAAATGACATCAAACGCGTTGTCGCCTATTCCACCTTGTCGCAGTTGGGGTATATGACCGTGGCCTTGGGTGTGTCGGCGTATCCGATCGCCATTTTCCACCTCATGACACACGCGTTCTTCAAGGCCTTGCTGTTCCTGGGGGCCGGTTCAGTGATCATGGGCATGCACCACGATCAAGACATCCGCAACATGGGCGGCTTGTGGAAATACATGCCGATCACCTGGATCACTTCGTTGTTGGGTTCACTGGCATTGATTGGGACCCCGTTTTTCGCTGGCTTCTATTCCAAGGACAGCATCATCGAAGCGGTGGCAATGAGTCACCTGCCTGCGTCCGGTTTTGCGTACTTTGCAGTGATTGCCGGTGTCTTTGTCACGGCTTTTTACAGCTTCCGTATGTACTTCCTGGTGTTCCACGGTAAAGAACGCTTCCGTGAGGTGTCACATGATCATGGTCACGACGATCATGCACACGATGACCACGGTCATGGCGATCATGGCCATGCGCATGAGCCGCATGAGTCACCCTGGGTGGTCACCGTACCACTGGTCTTGCTGGCCATTCCATCGGTGGTGATCGGTTACATCGCGATTGAACCCATGCTGTTCGGCGATTATTTCAAAGGTGTGATCACCATTGCTGATAATCATCACATCATGTCCGAGCTGGCCGAGGAATTCCACGGTGCGGCGGCCATGGGTATGCACGCCTTTACGTCCCTGCCATTTTTCCTGGCGCTGGGCGGGGTGGTGACTGCTGCCGTGTTCTATCTGGTGGCACCGGTGATCCCGGCCACGATCAAGCGTTATTCAGGCGTTATCTACAACATTCTGGATAACAAGTACTACATGGATAAAATCAACGAAGTCGTATTTGGTGCCGGTTCCAGACTGTTGGGTAATGTGTTCTGGAAAGCAGGGGATCAAACACTGATCGATGGTTTGGTAGTTAATGGTTCTGCAAAACTGGTGGGAGCGTTTTCGAACCTCGCCCGCGTTTTCCAGAGTGGTTATATCTACCACTATGCATTTGCAATGATTGTGGGCGTGTTGGCCCTCATGAGTTTATTTGTCGCACTGAATTCTTAAATTAAAGGGAAGCCCGCCTTCATCGGCGGGTTTGAGTCGATGCAAACAACGATTCCTTATCTCAGTCTGGCCATATGGATTCCGATCCTGTTCGGACTGTTTATCATGACTTTGGGCAATGACCGCAATGCGGGTATGGTTCGCGGGCTAGCGCTCGTTGGGTCCATCATCAGCTTTCTGGTTACCATCCCGTTGGCCACACACTTTGACACCACAACCGCCAAGATGCAGTTTGTTGAAAAGGCCTCGTGGATTCCCTCCCTGAATGTGAACTATCACCTGGGCGTAGATGGCATCTCTGTGTGGTTTGTGCTGCTGACCGCGCTGATCACCGTCTTTGTCGTGGTGGCGGCCTGGGAAGTTATCGAAGAAAAAGTCGCTCAATACATGGCCTCGTTCCTGATTCTGTCAGGTTTGATGGTCGGTGTGTTTTCCGCCTTAGATGGTTTGCTGTTTTATATCTTTTTTGAAGCAACCCTGATCCCGATGTACATCATTATCGGCGTGTGGGGCGGCCCAAACCGTATTTATGCTGCGTTCAAGTTCTTCCTGTATACCTTGCTGGGCTCCTTGCTCACCTTGGTTGCGCTGATTTATCTGTACACCAAGTCAGGCTCTTTTGAGATTGAAGCGTGGCACCGCTTGCCATTGGACCTGCATGCGCAGACCCTGATTTTCTTGGCGTTCTTCATGGCCTTTGCCGTGAAAGTTCCCATGTGGCCTGTTCACACCTGGTTGCCAGATGCTCACGTGGAAGCGCCTACCGGTGGTTCCGTGGTGCTGGCCGCGATCATGTTGAAGTTGGGTGCATACGGCTTTTTGCGGTTTAGCTTGCCGATTGCTCCTGATGCCAGCCATTCCCTGTCGGGGTTCATCATCACGATCTCACTGATCGCCGTGATTTACATCGGTCTGGTGGCACTGGTTCAAAAAGACATGAAAAAGCTGGTGGCCTATTCATCGATTGCCCACATGGGTTTTGTGACCTTGGGCTTTTTCATGTTTGAGCAGATGGCGGCCGAAGGTGCTGTCATTCAGATGATTTCACACGGTTTTGTATCCGGCGCGATGTTTATGTGTATTGGTGTGATGTATGACCGCATGCACAGCCGTCAGATCGCTGATTACGGTGGTGTGGTCAATACCATGCCCAAATTTGCCGCCCTGTTCCTGCTGTTCTCGATGGCTAACTGTGGCTTGCCTGCGACCAGTGGTTTTGTGGGTGAGTTTCTCGTGATTTTAGGTGCAGTCAAGTTCAATTTCTGGATTGGCGTACTGGCTGCAACTGCACTGATTTTCGGTGCTGCCTATTCACTCTGGATGTACAAGCGAGTGGTATTTGGAGCGGTAGCCAATGAGCATGTTGCAGAGCTTACTGATCTAAATACACGCGAATTTTTGATGCTCGGTGCCATGGCTGTTCTTGTACTGGCCATGGGCCTGTATCCCAAACCCTTTACTGACGTGATGCATGTTTCCGTAGAAGCACTGCTCAAACACGTTGCTATTTCCAAACTGTAAAGAGGCCAATGATGACAATAATGAATATGGCCGCTGCGTCACCAGAAATTGCCTTGGCGATTGCAGTCTGCGCACTGCTGATAGTTGACGGTCTGACCAAAGGCCGTTTGATTACCCTGACCCACAACCTGTCTGTGGCGGTGTGTGTTGCGGTGGGCGTGTATTGCCCTTCTCTGGTCGCCTCCCCCCCCCCGGCAGTGGCCTTTTTCACATTTCTCCCCCACGATGCCATTGGCTTTGCCCTTAAGTGCTTT
>DAITMV010000115.1:0-9292 GCA_036834985.1 Burkholderiaceae bacterium
TGTTTGTTGGGGAGCGGGCCCTGCCGCAACACCACCAATCACACCCAAGCCGGCAAATGCATCGTCGTCTGGCGTGTTAAGAGGGGCTGGCTTGCCCTTTTCGGTTTTCTTTTTATTCAGCAACAAGGGTTCGGGGAAGGCTTCACGTTCAGGCACCGCCTCGTCCTCTGGATTGCGCAGTGCCAGGAACAACAGTCCTTGCTGTTGTGCCACGACGGTTGCATTCACATCGCGGATGTCCAGTTCTACTATCACTGAGCGAACACTGCCTGGCTGGGGCTGATTGGCCGGGTCTTTTGACTCTACGGCTTGCTGGCCAACCACCTGGTTTCCCACACTCAACACGCGTACCCGAGGAATCAGCAAACGGGACTGCGAATTGGACACTTCGCGATCGTCTTTTTTGAGCATCGAGAAAATATCAACAATATCGCCGGGCTTGATTTTGCCGGCGTTGGAGGTGTTGTCGTCCACACGGATGGCCAATGCCCGGTAGCCCGATCGCACTTGGGCGGCCACTCCGTCAATGACAAACAGCGATTCGGTCAGCGGCAAGCCGGTGCCCAATCCTAAAATGGGTGTTCGGCCAATGACTTCCTTGGGGTCTGAAAACGCCCCCTGAGGCTTTACATTCACTTGCTCGATCCCGACCATCTCGGCTGAAATCGGTTTGCCAAAGACGATCGGCATTTTGGCGACCACCATGGCCACGGTTGTGGGGGCCGCAGGTTTAACTGAGGCTGTCTGTGGTGAGCCCGTAAAAAGGGCAGCAAGCATCAACACCACACCGACGGCCAAAAGGCCAAATGCGGCTAGTTTGAATTTACCAGGCATCATTGTTTAATTTTCATAAAGTGCGGTCGCTTTGGCGCTCAGCGTATCCGGCATCATGCTTGACATCCCGGGCGGTAAAATAATGCCCGGTGTGGATTTAAAGGGGTAGCTGAGCCGGACGGTCAAACACTTAAATCCCGAACTCGTGGTCAGTGTTGTCCCGCAATCCGTCGCAGGACCATTTTCCGTAATGGATACTGCCGGCATCGCATTACGATATGTCGTGGGCAGTGCAGATAGCACTTGGGTAATTCGCGTGTTTGCGTTGCCCGAGCGGGTTGTTCCGCTAACCGGATAGGCCAAGCCTGCGCGCGCACCTTCACTGGCCGCAAACGACAGGGTTTGCTGCAGCAAAAATACGATCGAGTACGCAATAATCAGATAGATGAGTATGAGAACGACTGGTAGCGTCAGGGCAAACTCAATTAATTGAGCGCCCTTGGCGTGTTTACGCCGGGAGAGTCTCCCGAGGAAACGTTGACTGGTCGTTCTCATGCTCAAACCCTCTCACAATTGCTCAAGTCCCGGAGGCCGTGGTGGTAATTGTCCCGCCGATGGTGGTAAAGGCGGTTGAAAGCGCGGTTCGCAAACCTGGGAATACAGCGATGCCAATCGCCACCACGAGGGCGGCGATAATCGCGTATTCAACAGTTGATGCGCCACGCTGTTTAAATACCAGCTTCGATCTCATGTCATGACTCCCAATCTGAGGGTGTGTTGCTGACGGCAATCAAGTACCAGAGGCTGTGGTCGTGATCTTGCCGCCAATGGTTGTAAATGCGGTGGTCAGCGCTGTTCGCAAACCGGGGAATACAGCGACTCCAATTGCGACAACCAAGGCCGCAATAATGGCGTACTCGACGGTGGATGCGCCGCGCTGTTTTTTGATAGCAACTAATTTTTTCATGGTTTTATCCTAACTTTCCTCAAGCGTTACTGGGTCGGTTCAAAGGCAGTGAGCAAGGTATTTAATCACATCCCCCGAAATAGTGTAAGCAAAATACTTACTTGCTCGTCGGGAAAAACATGATTCCGTTTCCAGTGAAACCTATTGTGACTAAAACCCTACCCGGGGGATGCTGTGATCAGAGGGAAAAAGTCCCTCTTTATCGTGGCCTGCTACACCCGTTAGAGTTGTCCCTCAATAGGGTTATCGGAAATGATGTTAAAAACACAATATAGCTACCCCATCTCAGGTAGCATATTAACTTGTTAATACAATTTTGTGATGACATTTCACGTTTTACCGACGGAGTTTTATGCAGTTAACACATGTGCCTAAAGCCCTATTGGCGCCCATTACGACAGTAATTTCGGCGGTGACCGGCGGTGTTCCTACGACAACAGAGCCAAAAGCCATGCGGCCGGCCCAGCGCGCCGAAATCATCGCCAAACGCGCAGCTGCCAAGGCCGCTGCAATTTCAGGTTCGCTGGCGCTGCCTTCCGGCCCGGTTGCCTTGCTGACGCTGGTGCCTGATTTGCTTATGGTCTGGCGCATTCAGGCCCAGATGGTGGCCGATATCGCCTCGGCGTATGGTCGCAAGGAGCCATTGACCCAAGAAGAGCTGATGGCCTGCCTGCTCACTCACGTATCGAGCACTGCGCTCAAGGAATACAACAAGAATTTGCCCCTGGAGCATCCCGAACCGCCCACCTCGATTTTTGAATTGATTCAACGGGCGACCAACAAAGGCACCGAGATGAGCCTCAAAGCCACCCGGCAAATCTCCTCGGCCATTGCCGAGCGGGCCATCCGGTCAGTGATTACACGCATGGTTCCGCTGGCTGGCGCGGCGGTGGTCTCAGCCTATGCCGCCTTTGATACACAGGAAGTGGCGCGTACTGCGATGGAGTTTTTTTCCGGGGAAAAAACACCGCCATCCCGCCGGCGCCTCAAACACACCACACAAGAATAAGCGATCCTCAGTGCTTGCCTGCGTGGTGCTAACCCTTGTGCGAAACGGGTCTGAAATTTAAACTGTGACTCACGGGCTGGTTGTTCACAAGACAAACCATCCCACCGACTGAATTCAATGTTAGCCTTATCCGGGCGAACGGTCAGTCAGAGGAGCCAACATCATGAATGCACCCATCTCCAGTCACGTCAGTGATCTGCTGGCTGAAGCGCTGTCCAATATTTCCCTTGATGACAAATACACATTGGAGCGGGGGCGTGTCTATTTGACCGGCACCCAGGCCCTGGTGCGGCTGGCCATTTTGCAGCAAACCCGTGACCAGCAGGCCGGTTTGAACACGGCGGGCTTTATATCTGGCTACCGGGGTTCCCCGCTGGGGGCATTGGACCAAACCTTATGGTCTGCGCAAAAGCATCTGAAATCACACCACATTGTTTTCCAAGCAGGCTTGAATGAGGAGTTGGCTGCTACCGCGGTGTGGGGCAGTCAGCAAGTCAATTTATTTCCCGATGCCAAATACGATGGGGTGTTTGGTATGTGGTATGGCAAAGGGCCCGGCGTTGACCGTTGCGGCGATGTGCTCAAACATGCCAACGCAGCGGGAACCTCACCGCGTGGCGGTGTGCTTGTGCTTGCGGGTGATGATCACGCTGCCAAAAGTTCTACCCTGCCGCATCAGTCTGATCATATCTTCAAAGCGGCGCTGATCCCCGTCTTGTATCCGGCCACCGTGCAGGAGTATCTGGACTTGGGTTTGCATGGCATTGCGATGAGCCGCTACGCCGGTGTATGGGTGGGCATGAAATGTGTGGCTGATATCGTCGAAGGGTCGTCTTCGGTTTATGTCGATCCGGACCGTGTGACGATCCAGTATCCCACCGATTTTCAAATGCCTGCCGACGGGTTGAACATTCGCTGGCCCGACGCGCCGCTGGACCAGGAGGCGCGTATTCTGAACAAGAAGCTGTACGCAGCGCTGGCGTATTGTCGTGCCAATCGGCTCAATCATACGGTGATCGACAGTTCCCGCGCACGCCTGGGAATTGTGGCCAGTGGCAAAGCCTATGTTGACACCATGCAGGCGCTGGCCGATTTGGGACTCGATGCCGAGCGCTGTGAGCAGATTGGCATTCGGCTGTACAAGGTGGGTATGGTCTGGCCGCTGGATGCCCAGGGCATCCGCGAGTTTGCTACCGGACTTGAAGAAATCCTGGTCATCGAAGAAAAACGCCAGGTGCTCGAGTATCAAATCAAGGAAGAGTTGTACAACTGGAACGAGGCGGTACGTCCCCGCGTCTACGGCAAGTTTGATGAGCGCCCTGTCTCTGACGGACACCCCGGAGGGGAGTGGACCATTCCGCAGGGTACCTGGCTGCTGCCCGCTCACTATGAATTGAACCCCTCCTTGATCGCAGGGGCGATCGCCTCGCGTCTGGACCGATTCGGTTTGTCGCCTCAGATCATGGACACCATTCAGGCGCGTCTGGCGTTGATCCGGGCTCGTGAGCTGACCTGTGTGCGGCCCCATGCTCCTGTGGAGCGTAAACCGTATTTTTGTTCAGGATGCCCGCACAACACATCCACCGTGGTGCCACAGGGCAGCCGCGCAACCGCTGGCATTGGTTGCCATTACATGGCGGTGTGGATGGATCGTAACACCGAAACCTTTACCCAAATGGGCGGCGAAGGCGTCCCGTGGATCGGCCAATCCGCCTTTACCCACACCCCGCATATCTTTGCCAATCTGGGTGATGGCACGTACTTTCATTCCGGCTCGCTGGCTATCCGGGCCAGTGTCGCCGCGAAGGTCAACATCACGTATAAATTGCTCTACAACGATGCTGTTGCCATGACTGGCGGGCAGCATATTGATGGTTCCCTGACCATTCCGCAGCTTATCGCGCAGGTCAAGGCCGAAGGGGTGGTACAGGTCGTCGTGGTGACGGATGAGCCCGACAAGTACGGTCAGTCGCTGGGGGTAGAGATTTACCACCGGGATGAACTGGATGCGGTGCAGCGCCAATTGCGTGAGGTCAAAGGCACCACCATCCTGATTTACGATCAAACTTGCGCTTCTGAAAAGCGGCGTCGCCGCAAACGCAAAGATTCCGCGGGTAATCCGCTGTACCCGGACCCTGCCAAGCGAGTGGTCATCAATGACCGTGTGTGTGAGGGGTGCGGCGACTGCAGTCAGGTCTCCAACTGTCTGTCGGTCGAGCCCTTGCCCACCGCGTTTGGGGTCAAACGGACCATCAACCAATCCTCCTGTAATAAAGATTTTTCATGTGTCAAAGGGTTTTGCCCCAGTTTTGTAACCGTCGAAGGGGGGCAACTTAAAAAGCCGGTGCCGGTCTCGCGGTCGGTCGGTTCGCCACAGTCTGGTGAGGCTTGGGCTACGGTGCCAGACATCACTCCGCCACCTTTGACTGATCACCATGCCCGTTATGGCATTTTGGTGACTGGCGTGGGTGGCACGGGGGTGGTAACCATCGGTGCGTGGCTGGGCATGGCAGCCCATTTGGAGCGCCGGGGTATTTCAGTGCTGGACATGGCGGGCTTGGCGCAAAAAGGTGGGGCTGTGTTTTCACATGTACAGTTATCGGCCAATCCTGATCAATTGTTCACCACGCGTATCGCCACCGGCGAGGCGGATGTGATGATCGGCGGAGATCTGATTGTATCGGCCAGCACCGATGCTTTGTCGCGCCTCAAACCCAATGCCCGTGCTGTGGTCAACCTCGATGTCAGTGCCACCGCCGATTTTATTCACAACCCCGGATGGACAGCCCAACCCGAGGCGCTGCGTTCGGACATCATGCTGGCGCTGGGTGATGAAGGCGATTCCCTGCATTGCCTCAATGCCCAGGCTGCGATGACGCATCTGATGGGCGATGCCATTTATGCCAATCCGTTTTTATTGGGATTTGCCTGGCAAAAAGGTTGGATTCCGCTCAGCCGCAGAGCCCTGCTCAAGGCGATTGAACTGAACGGCGTGCAGGTTGAAAAAAACCAGGCTGCATTTGAATGGGGGCGACTGGCGGCGCACGATCCGGCGGCATTCAAACGGGAGTCCGAACCTACTGTGGTGGTGCCATTTCCCGAGTTACCCGGGAGCAAGCTATCCTCGCAGATCGAGCGGTTCACCGCAGAGCTGGTCGCATACCAGGATCAGGCGCTCGCCGACCGGTATCTGTCGATGATGCACGCCGTGCGTGAAAAGGAAGGCGAGGCTGGTACCGGTATTCGCCTTCAGACGGCCGTTGCAAACACGTATTTTCGTCTGTTGGCCATCAAAGACGAATATGAAGTGGCCCGTTTGCTCAGCCGCCCCGAGTTTTTACAGGGAATTGGTGATCAATTTGAAGGGGATTACAGACTGGTGTTTCATCTGGCTCCGCCGACCTTGGGGGCTCATGGACCATCGCTAAACGAGCGTCCACCCAAGCGAGCTTTTGGTCCATGGATGCTGCCTGTACTCCGATGGTTGGCACGCGGCAAGCGCTTGCGTGGAACCGTATTGGATGTGTTTGGGAAAACGGCAGAGCGCACCATGGAGCGCGCCTTGATCACTCAGTTTGAAACCTTGATGGAGCGGTATTTACCCACGTTGTCCGCTCAAAACGTCGACTCGATATGTACCCTGGTGCGTTGTTTTGATGAGGTGCGGGGCTACGGCCCTGTGAAACTGGCCAATCACCGTAAGGTTCAAGACAAGATCAAGGCGTATGTTGTAGAACTTGATGCAAAGGTAACCCAACGCAATGCCCAAATCCAGCGACCCGTCGCCCATTGAACACTTAGGTCCGCAATTTATATCGGACACGTACCTGGATACCTTGCAGTCGGCCTGTTTGTGCCGACAAGGCCACTTCCGCTTGCGCCAATGGCCTACCCAGCCTGAGCAGCAACCCAGCAAGGAAGATTTGTCCGAGCGTATCCAGACCCTGGCTGTCCGGCTGGATACCTTGCTTACTTGTTTACATGCACAGGGTAAACATCGCGTGTTGATTCTGCTGCAAGGTCCTGATACGGCGGGCAAAGATGGCTGCGCCAAGGCACTGATGTCCGGTCTGCACCCGATGGCCGTGCGTATGGCATCGTTCAAAGCACCCACTGCGGAGGAAAATGCCCGTGATTTTTTGTGGCGTGTACACCAGCAAGTGCCACGTGATGGCGAATGTGTGATTTTTAATCGCAGCCACTACGATGCCCTGTTTGTTCCGATGGTCAATAGCAAACCGGAAACGGAGTGGATTGCACACTCCATTGAGCAGGTCAAGGCGTTTGAAAAAATGCTCACCGAGACAGGCACCGTCATCATCAAACTGTTTTTGCATTTGTCCGAGCGTGAGCAGCACCTGCGTCTGGTGGAGCGGTGGAACAATCCCATGAAACGCTGGAAACTAACGCCCGCAGATTTACAGGCCGCAGAAAAATTCAGCCTCTACACACAAGTGCATGAGCATGTGGTGGAGGCCACGCACAGCAACCACGCACCCTGGTGGATCGTACCTGCGGATCACAAAGGGTTTAGAAACCAGTTGGTGCTTGAAATTGTCGTTGGGGTACTCGAACGCCTCCAATTGAGCTGGCCTAAGGCCGATCCAGAGGTCAAGGCCAGCGGGTTTTGGAAAGCCTGAGTCCTGCTAGCCCAGTGAGCGAATTTTAGCCAGTGTGGCGGTGGTAGAGCGATCCACCTCAAACGCAACTGAGATCGCTTGCCCACCCCAGCCCATTACTTCCTTAGCACCCACCATTTTCTCAATAGGCCAGTCGCCGCCCTTGATCAATACATCCGGGTGTGCGGCCACAATGGCGTTGAGCGGGGTATCTTCCTCGAAGTAGGTCACCAGGCTAACACTTTCCAAGGCGGCCAGAACCGCCATGCGGTCCTCTTGGGTATTGATGGGCCGATCAGGTCCTTTTCCCAATCGTTTGACCGACGCATCGCTATTGACCGCAATGATCAGGCTGGCCCCTTGTTGGCGTGCTTGGTCAAGGTAAGTGACGTGTCCACGGTGCAGGAGGTCAAACACCCCATTGGTAAATACAATGGGGTGTGGGAGTTGGCTGGATGCCTGGGCGAGTTCAGATGGCTGCACAATTTTTTTGACAAATTGTGCAGGTTTGATGCTGGGGGTGACGTTATCGGGCACGTTCGGGGTCAGATGATTAACAAACCCTGATTATGCCGCTTGTACGCCCTCGGGTGTTACGCTGAAGGTTTCGCTCAAGCGCTGGGTCAGCGATTTGCGGTAGCGATTCAGTTCCTGCACAGACTCAAAGGTCTGCTCAAACAACAGGCCCATATTGTGCAATATACGATCAACCACTTTTGACTCCCATCCGGCATCAAACTGGATTTGACCATCAAGCCAGTTCTCCAGCCAGCTAGGATCGGGCAGGCGTGACTGCACGGTATCGTTGGGGAATAAATCCTTGTTCACGTGCAGATTGGTGGGATGCAAAGCCTGGCTGGTGCGACGGGCCGACGCCATCAACACACCTACCTTTGCAAAGGCGGCCCGCGCGGAATCACCCACTTCCTGCAAGGCTTTTTTCATGTAGCGCAGGTAGGCGCCGCCGTGGCGTGCTTCATCCTGAGAAATGATTTTGTAGATCTGCTTGATCACAGGCTCGGTATGCCAGTCAGAGGCACAGCGATACCAGTGGTTCAAGCGAATTTCACCGCAAAAATGCAGCATCAGCGTTTCGAGCGGCGGGGCAGGGTCAAATTCGAAGCGGACGGCATGCAACTCGGCTTCGGTAGGGACTAGGTCGGGCCGGAAACGTCGCAAATACTCCATCAGTACCAATGAGTGCTTTTGCTCCTCAAAGAACCAGATCGACATAAACGCAGAAAAATCGCTGTCGTGGCGATTGTCACGCAAAAACATCTCGGTGGCTGGCAGGGCCGCCCACTCGGTGATCGCGTTCATTTTGATGGTCTGTGCTTGTTCTTCAGACAGTTTGGAAGCGTCAAATTCATCCCAGGGGATGTCTTTATCCATGGACCAGCGAACAGACTCAAGTGATTTGAAAAGTTCAGGGTACAGCATGTATGACCTATGAATGTTTCTCTAATACGTTGATATTACCAGTCTTTTTGTGCAATTAGATGACAGTGCACAGTTGTGTACTTAAATTATTTGCTGGCGTGTCGTTTCAACGCACGCATCAGGCTGCCAAGCACCGGGATTTTTTCATACAGTTCTTCAGCTGCATCCCAATAGTCGCGGTGGTACACAATGTGCCCATCGCCAGCGAACTTTAAATGGCTCGATCCCTTGATACATTGCACGGACTGGGTGTCAAAACGCTTCATGGTGAACAGAAAGTCCCACGCCAAAAACGCTTCCTGATCCTGGGCGATGACGCTGGTCACCACAAAGCGGGGCGCATTGACCTGAGTGAACATGTGTTCAAAAATCCGTTGAATGGACGCAATGTCATGGACCTCGTTAAACGGGTCTTTAAAGTACGCTTTATTGTCGTAAACCCGCCCCATGTGTTCCACTGCCTCAAGGGATAGGGTTTCAAAC
>DAITMV010000116.1:0-9195 GCA_036834985.1 Burkholderiaceae bacterium
GCCTGGTAGCGCACTTGCATGGGGTGCAAGGGGTCGCGAGTTCGAATCCCGCCAGCCCGACCAATACTGAAACCCGCAATTCTCACAAGGAACTGCGGGTTTTTTGTTTTCTGGTTAGCCGTTCGGCTAATTTACCTGAGGATACGAGTGAATTAGGCAGCTTGTTACTTGGTTTGTTGGAGACTGCCTTTCGGCCGAAGCTGTCTTCAATAATCGCTCAACTAGTCACCCCCTATCGATCGCCCCAATCATTGCGCCCATAAATACAATCATGGCCCCCAATGCCACCCCGGGATCCAGTTGCTCAGCCAGAAATGCAACCGAAAGCAAGGTACCCACAACCGGGGTGGCCGACAGCATGACCACCACTTTGGTTGAGCCCAACAATTCCGTGGACTTCGCGTAGGTGAACATGGCTACACACGGCACGACCAAACCTTGAAATACCGCCTGAAAGCCAATCTGCTGAAATGGCGCATCCGCCAAACCCTTGGGTAGCCAAAGCATATAAATCGGTAGATAAATCATAAAAGCAAGCGCCACTGCTGCAAGCGTCACATCAAACGCACGAACCTTCCAAACCTTCAACAAAACGGTGAAAGAGGCCCACACCAGGCTAGCGGCCAGCAGTATCAGATCTCCCTTGAACACGACCAGACTGAATCCAAACCGAAAAACGTTGGAGGCAAGAATCAACGCTACGCCAGCAACAATCAAACAAAGGCTCCATATGCGTACTCTTCCTGGAAATTCGCCCAAGGCCAGATAGGCCAAAATGGTTGTGAACAAGGGGAGCATACCCACCACCAGCACGGCACCATGACTGGCTGGCGCAAACTGCACGCCACCAAATGCCAGTTGGGGATACGCGATACCTGCCAATACTGAAAATGTAAGTGTCTGATACCACTTCAACCGGCGCAGCCCTGGATTTAACAAGCGGGGAACCCACCAAGGTGCCAAGGCCAAGGCTGCAAGCCCCACTCGCAGCGCAGTGATGTCGTAAATGGTCAGGCCCCCTGAACCCCCCAGTTTGGATACAACCGGAAAACTCGACCAAATCAGAAGGGTGATCGCTGCGCAGCAATATCCCAGCTCTCGCCCTTTCAACAAAGCCTCATTGTGCAAGTGGCGCCTCACCCTTGTTTTGCAGAAGGTCCAAGGCCACATCTACAATCATGTCCTCCTGACCGCCCACCATCCGACGACGACCCAACTCAACCAGAATATCTACCGTCGGGATTCCGTACTTTTTGGAGGCTGACTCTGCATGGCGCAAGAAGCTTGAATACACCCCGGCATAGCCCAGCGCCAGTGTTTCACGATCGACCCGAACTGGCCTGTCTTGCAAGGGGCGAACCAATTCATCTGCAGCATTCATCAATGTAAACAAGTCTGTTCCATGGTTCCAGCCCAGGCGTTCGGCGGCTGCAATAAACACTTCAAGCGGCGCATTGCCAGCACCTGCACCCATGCCCGCCAAGCTGGCATCAATCCGGTCGCAGCCTTCTTCCACGGCAACGATTGAATTGGCCACGCCAAGGCTCAGATTGTGGTGGGAATGTATTCCGGTCTCGGTTTCTGGCTTAAGCACATCCTTCATGGCTTTGAATCTTGCGCGAATGTCTTCCATGCCCATGGCGCCGCCAGAATCCACCACATAAATGCAAGTCGCCCCATAACTTTCCATCAATTTGCCTTGTGCAGCCAAAGCCTTTGGGGTTGTCATGTGGCTCATCATCAGGAAGCCCACGGTGTCCATGCCCAGTTCGCGGGCATATTCAATGTGTTGGCGGGACACATCGGCTTCGGTGCAATGGGTGGCAACTCGTACAATTCGTGCACCCGCCTGATAAGCCGCCTTCAAGTCATGAATGGTGCCAATGCCAGGCAGCAGCAGTGTTGCAATTTTGGAATGGGTGAGTACATCGGCTGCTGCCTCAATCCATTCCAGGTCGGTGTGTGCCCCAAAGCCATAATTAAAAGTAGACCCTTGCAAACCATCGCCATGGGCAATCTCAATACTGTCCACCCGCGCGGCATCCAGTGCACGGGCAATGCTCTGTACATTCTGGATACTGTATTGGTGCCGAATGGCATGGCTGCCATCACGCAAGGTCACGTCCGAGATATACAGTTTTTTATCGGTGCTCATGTTCATTGTCCTCATCGCGTTGCAGGCATAGATGCAGCCATGCGATCAGCCGTTGCCAAAGCGGCTGATGTCATGATGTCCAGGTTGCCTGCATAGGCAGGCAGGTAATGGGCGGCTCCCTCCACTTCAAGGAAGACGGACGTTTTCAGTCCACTGAAGCGACCATGGCCTGGAATGTTCGGGGGCGCATCTTTGGGGATAATTTCGAACTGCACTCGCTGTTTCAGGCGATAGCCCGGCACATAGGCGTGCACATCGGCCACCATTTGTTCGATGCTGTCCTCTACAGCTTTGAGATCAATTTGTTCTGATAGCACATACACGGTGTCCCGCATCAGCAAGGGTGGTTCTGCCGGATTCAGAATGATGATGGCACGCCCCTTCGCAGCACCACCCACCACCTCAATTGCTTTGGATGTGGTCTCCGTGAACTCATCAATGTTTGCGCGAGTACCTGGCCCCGCAGACTTGCTGGCTATCGAGGCCACAATTTCGGCGTAATGAACTTTGGCAATACGCGATACGGCAGCCACAATCGGAATCGTAGCCTGCCCGCCGCAAGTCACCATATTCACATTCAGTTCATCCAGGTAGTTGGCTCCATTCACCACGGGAATGCAGTACGGGCCAATGGCAGCAGGTGTCAGGTCAATGTGCCGAATGCTGGCTTTCACGCTGCGCAATAAGGCATCGTTTTTGACATGCGCTGTGGCCGAGGTGGCATCAAACACCATATCAATGTCTTTAAACTCCGGCATGCGGATTAGGCCTTCCACGCCTTCATGCGTAGTTTTAATACCCAAGCGTTTTGCGCGGGCTAGGCCATCCGATGCGGGGTCGATACCCACCATCACAGACATCTCCAGGTGTTTGCTGTTGCGCATCACCTTGATCATCAGGTCGGTACCGATGTTGCCGCTGCCCACAATGGCCACTTTCAGTTTTTGAGTCATGTTCATGCTCCACATTATTCAAATGAGCAGGACACTCGGCCCAGCCGACCCAGGTCGGCCACCACGTCATCACCGGCCTTCACACTGGCCATCGGGCCAAGAGCACCAGACAAAATCACCTCGCCTGCATAAATCACTTCGCCCCGCTGGGCCATGGTTTGTGCGAGCCAGTAGGCGGCGCGTAATGGGTGCCCCAAACAGGCCACGCCACTGCCCACGCTGGCCACCGAACCATTGATCTGCATGTGCATGCCAAGCTGTCCAAGGTCCAGCGAACCCAGAGCCACAGGCTGATTGCCCAGCACATAAACACCGCAGGAGGCGTTGTCTGCCACCGTGTCCACCAGCGTGAGTTTCCAGCCTTCGATGGCACTGTCCACCACCTCAATGGCCGGTAAGGCGTAAGCAACGCTGTTCAGGAATTCTGTATAGCTGCAATGTTGCGCTTTCAAATCCTTACCCATGACAAACGCTACTTCGGCTTCAGCTTTTGGCTGCAACAGGCGGCTGGTTTGAATTGATTGACCGTCCAAAAATTCCATATCATCAAACAGCACCCCAAAATCGGGCTGGTCCACACCCAGTTGCTGTTGAACCGATTTTGAGGTCAGCCCCACCTTTTTGCCGACTACGCGTGAGCCCTGCTCAATGCGATGCCGGGTATTAACGGCGGCCACTGCATAGGCGTTTTCTAAACCGGAAATTCCGTGTGCCTCGGAAATTCGATCGATGGGCGTTCTGCTCTCGCGAGCCCGGCGCAGCGCCAATGCTGCGGAATGAATAATGCTGTCCATGATTGTTATCCTGTGATGAGGTGGTGACTGTTAAGCCGCAGTGGGCTCGGAATGGCCATGCGCGTTCAGTCGCTGACGAAGGTGCTTGAGCACTGAGTTCAGTTCGCTGGGGCTGGCGATTGCATAGCAGTATTTGTCAGGGCGCAAAATCACGACCGAGCCTGTGGAGTGGCCTGCTTTCTTTAACCACTGAATCCACTCGCCATTTAAATCTTCCACCTCGACCAAACCCGGGTTGGTTTCTCGGCACACGCCTGTGTTTCCTTGTGGTCTGCCGCAGTAGGGAAACACGGTGGTGAAGCTCACATCAAGTTGTTCCAACCATCCATGTAGCTCGGCATGCAGCTTGTCGCGTGGATCCACACCCAAACCAATGAGCGCAAATCGTCCCCCAGTGATCTGATCCAGCTTTACCCGCTTTCCAGTGATCAAACGCACCTGGGGTTGTGGGCTTAACTTGCCTTCTGGGCCATTCAGGCCCCTTCGCACTTCTCCAAAATAACGCCCCTTCTTGAAAACGGGCTTTGGTTTGAATCCACCACGCTTGAGCCATTCACCTGCACCGGGCGTAGCCAGTGTGGTTTTAACCAGGGTGTTACGCAGTGCGGTGGCTGCCGGGTTGGACATTGACACCATGTCCTTGACCCACACGGACACATCAATCATGGCCTGCGCATGGTCGCGGCGTTCGGATTCATAGGTCCGCAGCAGACTGTCATCTGCCTGCCCTTTTAGTACTGCAGCCAGTTTCCAGCCCAGGTTGTAAGCATCGCGTACACCTGAGCTCATGCCTTGACCCATGAACTGCGGGGTCATATGAGCTGCATCGCCCGCCAGAAAAATACGTCCCTCGCGCCATTTCTTGGCCATCAAAGCATTGAAGGTGTAGACCAGTTTTCGCTTCACCTTAAATTTATTGGGGTCTACATATTTACTGATCATCTCGCGCACTGTGCTGGGGCGCTCCATGTACTCTTTTGTCTGCCCGGCCTGCAACATGAACTCAAAGCGATGAAATCCATCGGGCTGCGGACAGCTGACCGCTGGGCAATCGGGGTCACAGTAAAAATTAAAATAAGGCAGGTGTCTGAGCGCATCCTCGCCGTCTTTCAATTTCAGGTCTACGACCAACCAGGGTTCGGGGAAATTTCGCCCTGTCATTTCAATATTCAAGGCGGTACGAACCACACTGCGTCCACCATCGGCTCCCACCATGTATCGGGCTGTGGTGATCTGAACATCAGCGTCTACACCCGCATCGGTTCGTGCGTCAGTTTCTTCACTGAAACGGCAGGTCTGTGTGGCCTGGTGAGAAAGGCTTACACACTCTGCGTTCTGCTCAAAACCCAACAACTCTCTGCCGCGCAGCACAGTGACATTGCTGAACCGTGCCAAACCGTCAGTCAATCCGGTTTCCATGTAAGGCTGGTAGAACAGGTTGTACAAAGGCCAGCCGTAAGGCTGTGTCAGGTCTCGGCCAGACATCATGACTTCGCCATCACCCTTGACCATCTGGAATGGCACATCCACCAGCATGTCCTTCTGCAACTCTTCTGCCAGGCCAATCGACTGATAAACCCGCATGCATTCATCGTCGGTGTATACAGCACGTGCATTACCGTAAAACCTGGGTTCGCGTTCCAACACCAGAACCTGTAGACCTGACTGCCCCAAAATATTAGCCAGAATAAGGCCTGTTGGGCCCATGCCGATGATGGCTACATCAAACGCCACCGTGTTTTGTTGTGCTTTCATGACGGGACTTCTCTCAGATGGGTGAATATTCGGTTTTCAACAGTGACGCGACACCTCGCCGGAAATTGCCCAGATTCAACAGGGCAAGGTCCAGTGGCCCGGCTTTTTCCGGCTTGTGACCCCACACGCTGATGTTGGGATAGTCTGCGGGTGTCCAACGGCTTTCATCCACAGCCAATGCATCCCAACCCAATTCCATCTCGAACCCCGAGGGTGTGATTACATAGAATGACAATTCAAGGTCGTTGGGGTGTTGCCCGATTTCATGGGCCATCTCGAAACCTAAATCCTTGCAGCGGCGAAATGCATGGCTTAAGTCGTCCATATTGGCTACTTGAAGATTCATGTGTTGTACCTTGGTGCGAATCGGATCCAGACGCAGTTCGCGCGTGGCAGCAATCGCCACTGAATGGTGGCGTTCGTTCAGACGCAGAAATGCAATATCGAGCGTCATGCCTCCGGGCATGGGCTGGTGGATGCGATCACTCAGGCGAGCATCAAAAAACTCCTGAAAAAATCGCTGTACCTTGACAGGCTGCTTGCTGGTCATGGCCACATGGCCCATGCCTGCCGAGCCTGTCACAAACCCACTGTTCAGCATGTTCAGTGGCTGGTTGCCGGTGTGTGCGTTCACATACAGCTCAATACCCAGACCCTTTGGGCCCCTCAGACGGTAAAATTCGTCAACACCGCGCAGTTGAGCTTCTTCATCTGAGTGCCTTTCCAACTTCATATTGCGCTCTTCAAAACGCGACAGAATGCAGGCCAGGCTGCGTTCGTCCGCCACTTGATAGCCAATCGTTTGAATGTCCTCGGCCTTGCCCTTGCTCACCAGCAGACGGCATGCTTGGGAGTCCATGCGATAGCGTTGGAATCCATCGGTGTCGTCTGCCAGGTGCAGACCAAGCCCCTGCTTCAAAAACAGTTTCCATTGCGCAAGCTGCATGCTTTCAATGACGGCATAGCCCATGTGCACTTTGCCAAACAGATCGTCGTAAATATCTTTTTTCATGATGAGGTTTCCTTTACTCAGGGCTGTGTTCATTCATGAAAGCCATGGAGATGGCATTGAATTCGTTGGTGCGCTCCCACTGCACCCAATGGCCTGTTTTGCTAAACAACACCACGTCGCAATTGGGCATGCGGCTTTGCAGTTGCTGCGCACCGTTGGGCCGATTGACCAAGTCTTCTGTCCCCCACAGCACCAGCGTAGGCACTTGACAGCGAAGCAAGCGTGGGTCGCGTGTAAAGTCCCAGAGGCGGAAGTTCGGTATGCCCTGGGGGCGGCGCAAGGGTGGTGCAGCAATCACCTCGGGATCAATACTGCTTTTGAAGCGTTCGGCGATCATTGCTTCAGACACGGCAGAGCCGTCATACACCAAGTATTCGCGAATAAATTCGCGCAGCTTCTCGATGGTTGGACCTTCACCGGTGTAGTAATTCAACAGTTTGTTCAAGCCTTTGGTGGGAAGTGCACGTGTAGTGCCCACGCCTCCTGGGCCCATCAGCACCAGGCTTTTTACTTTGGCAGGTTGGTCCAGCGCCATGCGCAACGCTGTTGCACCGCCCAATGAATTGCCGACCAAGTGGGCCGATGCAATGCCCAGCTGCGCCATAAAACCCAGAATGGTGCCGGCATGGTCACCAAACGGATCGGCACGGTCAACGCCCTTGGTGGACTGCCCGTAGCCAGCCAGGTCGGGCACAATCACCCGGAATTTTTCGGCAAGCGCTTCAATGTTTCTTGAATAATTCGACAGGCCGGATGCGCCAGGCCCGCCGCCGTGCAGCATGATCACGGGAAAGCCTTCACCAAGCTCGGAATAGTAAATGCTGCATTTGCCTACCTGCACACGGGCGCTGTTCAGTTGGGGTGTGGTCTTGTTCATGGTGTTGTCTCCTGAAACTGGGTTTATTGCTTGCGGCTGCGTGCCAGCAGTCGTTTGGCTTTGTTGAGCAAGCGGGTTTTGAGAACGGAGTCGGGATCGGTGTGCCGGCGAACCAGCAACTCATCGATGCCTTTCTGCACGGTGCTTTGAACCACCATGCGCAGATCAAGTGCAGCCTTGTCCATGTTCTTATGGCCGAACGCAGCCGCATCGATCGGAGGATGAAATTTGAAATACATCTTCTGTGGCTTGGGTATCAGCGTCGGCCCAACACCTTTGAGCAAAGGGGGAAACTCCTCAGCCTTTACACCAGTGACTTTCAAGAGCGCCTTGCCAATGCGTGTTTGAGACAACTCAGAATTGTCGTAAAGAATGTCGAAACAATCGTCTGCCCCCACCGTTGAAAAGGGCACGATGGTGCAATTGTTCTGGATGGCCATGCGTGCAAAACCAGTGCGGTTTTTCCAGCGTAGGGTGTGCTGCTCACCCTTGCGCTTCATGACCTCGCCACCACCACCGGGGTACACAATGATGTGTTCTTCTGCCTGCATCATGGCAGTGCAGTTTTCAGGCGTTCCATCCACTGCCCCATTGGCAGCCAGCAATTTGCCCCACACCGGCACTTTGAAGTGCGCATGTAAGCCCAAGCTTCTGCACACAATGCCACGCTGCCGATAGATTTCCCGCATCATCAGGCTGCCATCGGCAAAGGCCATGATGGAGTGGTTGCCTACTAGCAGTACAGGCCCTTTAGCGGGGATGTGCTCAAGGCCCTCGAATTCCGGTTCAATCAGCCAATTCCAAGCAGCATACCAACGGTTCATCCGTTGCCCGATCTGCTGCTTTTGCTGCGGGGTAAAGGGTATGTAATGCCAGCCGTTCATGACTGTCTCCTGAATCAATATGTTTTATATTGCACATTAGTGTTCAATTTGATAGCATTTGAACATCGGTGTTCAATTTTGTCAAACACTGTTGTTAGAGGAGACATTTCAATGAGCAAGAGCAAGACCCTTCCAAGCCCTGTGCAGGCCGATAATGAATCACGCCGGGAATGGCTTAAAACCAGCCTGAAGGCGGGCGCGGTATCCATCGGTGCAGCCAGTCTGGGCATGGGTTTGAGCGGATGTGGCAGTGATGCGCAGGCAACGCCCGTCGTCAGTCGCATCACCGACTCTGCCGCCAACCTGAGCAACCCATTCCGCATTGATGTGCATTGCCACCACATTCCCGATTTTTATCGGGCCTCCTTGGCCAGTCAGGGTGTTTTCACTGCGGGAGGGATTCCAATCCCACCCTGGACACCCGAACTGGCTGTCGCTTTCATGAACGAGTACGGCATTCAAACCCAGGTGCTGTCGATTTCAGAGCCCGGATGTACGCATTTGAAAACACCCGCGGAACGATTGGCACTTGCACGACGCATTAATGACTACACGGCAGGTGATTTGATCAACAGCCGCAACCCGTTGCAAAAAGGGCGATTTGGAGGATTTGGCGTATTGCCACTGGCCAACCCACAAGACCCGGTGGACCTGAACAACAGCATTGCCGAAGCAAGACGCTGCATGGTTGAACTGGGCATGGACGGCATTGGAATTCTGTCCAACTACCATGGCATTTACTTGGGTGACCCAAGCCTTGCACCC
>DAITMV010000117.1:0-9152 GCA_036834985.1 Burkholderiaceae bacterium
GCTGGCCCGCGTAGTGGGCGAAATCGCCAAGTGCGACAGCAAACTGGGTAACGCCAGCCTTGTAGATCGCGCGCCGGCCGCTGTGGTGGAGCAGGAAAAAGCACGTTTGGCCGACTTTGTCAGCCTGCGTGACAAGTTGCAGGAACAACTGCAGCGCTTGGCGTAATAAGCTGGACCTATGCTGCATATCACGACACACCACACAACAGGGACAACACAATGACAATCGCTTTATGGTCCATGCTCGCCATCTTGGGGATCACCTATGGCTGCGGTATTCTCGCTAAAACCAGCCAACGGGGTTACAACAACAATAATCCGCGCGAGTTTTCAAAAAAGCTCGAAGGACGCGCAGCCATGGCGATGGGGGCCCACCAAAACCACTTGGAATCACTGCCGTTTTATTTTGCAGCGGTTGTGCTGGCAACCGCCATTGGTGTCACGGGCGGCAGCCCGACGCATCTGGCCATGCTGGCCAAGGTTGACCAGTTGGCGATGCTGTTTGTAGCCATACGGTTGGTCTACACTGCTTTATACCTCACCGGCAAGGGCAGTTTGCGCAGTCTGGTGTGGACCGCTGGCGTTGCGGTGAATGTGATGATTTTGATGGCGCCCTTCTAAGCGCCGACAGATGGCTCACCCGACAGCTGGGCCGCCAGTACCTTGGCGGCTTGCTTGAACCAGTTGCGATGTAAAAACTCCGGCCAGGCGTCAGGCTTTTCCGGAACAAACGGCGAGCGTTGCTGATACACCGTCAAGGAATCCCCCAACCGTTCTCGCCACGCTTGCATGTACCTTGCAGCATCACCAAGCACAGACATTGAATCGGCCAAGGAGTGGTGGGTCATCCACACGGTCAGCCATTCATCTGGGGTAGACCGCACAATATGCAATCGATGCAGCGGTTTTTTGGGAAAATCCTTGATATTCCAGGTCAGCAGTATCACCGGGACCACTTCAGACTGACTCAATTGATGGCGCAAGCTGAGCGCAGCCGCAGCGACATGCCGGTCTTTGTCGTCCACCGCCTTTACGTCTGCCAGGTAGGCCGGCGCGGGCAAACACAGCGCCTGCGGACACTCACTGGACAACACCCCAGCATGGAACTGACAACCGGCATCGTTCAGACGCCCCAAGCGTTTGAGATTCCTGAAGCATTCATCGAGTATTTCTGCCGTCCAGTGCAAGCGGACCACACTCTGACGGTGAAAGCTTAGCAACAAGGCCCGTTGCCATTCGGAGAACAGCACGTTCGCGTCGCAAAAAACAGGGACGGGTTGATTCAAAGCAAGGGGCAAGCGGTGGGCGGGGTCAAGGATAGGAATCTGTGACGATTTGATCGGGTAAGTGTGCGGAGCGCAAGCCGATCAGCGACGCTTCATTACAAACACAAACTCGTTACCGGTAGACGCCTGCTCCACCAGTTCATTGCCAGTTTGTTTGGCAAAGGCCTGAAAATCCTTGACCGACCCCGGATCAGTTGCAAAAATTTTAAGCAGTTGACCACTTTGCATATCAGCCAGCGCTTTTTTGGTACGCAGGATTGGCAAAGGGCAATTGAGGCCACGGGCATCCACTTCGCGGTCGGCATTCATTGTTTACGCTCCAAAATCTAAAAACTCGACGGGAATGCCCCGTCGGGTCATCCAGTCTGCCATAGCCAAACCTGTTCCCATGGGCCAAGGTTTTAAACGCTCGGGGTCAATCAGCCGGTAATCTACCAACTCCTCCGACAAGCGGATATCCCCTTGAGCCACCACATGATACGCAATGATAAGCTCATTTTTACGCTCAAAGGGATAGACCCCTATCAACTCGGTGCTGATGGCGCTCAGGTTGGTCTCTTCAAGCAGTTCGCGTTGAACGCCCTGCTCAGGCGACTCATCGCGCTCCAGAAAACCCGTGATGAGCGCAAAAATGTGCGCGGGCCAAGCAGCATTACGGGCCAGCAGTATTTTGCCCTCGTACTCAACCAGCGCAGCGACGACGGGCAATGGGTTATCCCAGTGCACAAAGCTGCATTGCCCACAGACGAGTCGATCACGGCCTCCCTCGTGGCGGTTTGTCAGTTCCACAGAGCAGCGCGGGCAATATCGATAGGTCATGTTCGGGCCTAGCGCAACTTGGGATTTAAGGAGCCCCGGTTGTAGTCCGGATCGCCCGGCATAATGTCGCGCCCCAAACCAAATAGCCCGCCTTGCGGCTGTGGGCCACGGATACGTTGCTGGGTTTGTGACTGAGGCGCTTGATTCAAAGCCGCCGGGTTAACACGCACCGGCATCTGATTGCCAGTGGATGTACCGGTCACAGCCGTTTGCCCTGTGCCAGCTGGTTTTGTTTGCAGCGGTCCATCGCCAAAGGTGTACTCAGGTGCAGCCACGGGTGTACCGGCCGGAGCAACTGCGGTCGGCAGCGGGTTGGCCGGTGGCGGGTTGGACGATTGCGGGCTCGGTATCGTCGCCTTCCAACTGCCATCCGGATACAGGTAATAGGTTTGCCCATTGCTGGGGTTGACCACCTCGGTGACGCCTGGCGGAAGGGTTTGTGCGTACGCGACCGACCCTGCGAACATCGCAGACACTACGGACACGACAACCAGAGGCCGCGATTGCATAGCGCGTCGACACGTACTGATGAATGATTTCATATCCTCAACCTGTCTGTAATAAGTCAAAGCCCTGTGCCCGACGCCCGGTCAGGCTCAAGGCTGAACTCCTTATACCTTAGACTCAACCCAAGCGGCAACGCTGTTTAATGCCTCTGGTAACGCCGACGGGTTGGTACCACCGGCCTGAGCCATGTCAGGGCGACCACCGCCTTTCCCACCCACCTGCTGGGCCACATGGTTAACCAGCTCACCGGCTTTGACCTTGGCGGTGAGGTCGGGCGTGACCGAGGCAATCAAACTGACCTTGTCGCCATCGACGGCGGCCAACACCAGGGCCACGGATTTGAGCTTGTCCTTGAGTTTGTCGGCTGTTTCTTGCAGGGATTTGACATCAGCGCCTTCGAGCTTAGCCGCCAGCACATTGATGCCTTTGACCTGCACCACGGCATTGACCAGCTCGTCGCCTTGTGAGGAGGCCAGCTTGCTTTTCAGGCGTGCCAGTTCTTTTTCAAGTGATTTATTGGTATCGAGCAGTTGGGCGATTTTTTGACTGACCTCAGAGGCTGGCGCTTTCAACGCGCCCGCCACGTCGCTGAGGGTTTTGTCCAGCGACTGCACATAGGCCAGCGCACCCAGGCCGGTGGTGGCCTCGATGCGGCGAATGCCAGCGGCCACGCCGGTTTCGAGCAGTACCTTGAACTGTCCAATATCACCGGTGCGCTGAACGTGGGTACCACCACACAATTCGCGGGACGAGCCAATATCCAGCACGCGTACTTCGTCGCCGTACTTCTCGCCAAACAACATCATCGCACCCGATTTTTGAGCCTCTTCAATGCCCATGACACGCGCTTGCGTGGGCGCGTTGTTCAGTATTTCACCGTTGACGATGGCCTCAACTCGCGCAATCTCGGCATCAGTCATGGGGCTGTGGTGCACAAAGTCAAAACGGGTTTTGTCGGCATCGACCAAGGAGCCCTTTTGAGCCACATGGGCGCCCAGCACCTCACGCAGGGCCTTGTGCATCAGGTGAGTCGCCGAGTGGTTGCGAATCGTGCGTGCGCGCTGTGCCGCGTCCACACGGGCGGTGACGGTATCCCCTACCCGCAACTCACCGGCTTTGAGTTCTCCGTGGTGACCAAACACATCGGTTTTGATTTTTTGGGTGTCGTGTACGCTAAAAATCGTGGTGCATACATTGCCGCTGACCAACTCGCCCGAGTCGCCGATCTGGCCCCCGGACTCGGCATAAAACGGGGTGTTGTTCAGCACCACAACCGCACTTTGACCGGCGCTGATGCTGGACACGGCGGCACCGTCCACATACAGCGCCTCAATACGGGCCTGGGCCACTTCAAGCTGGTCATACCCAAAGAAAGTTGTAACTACGCCATCGTAGCTGATGCCCTCGACCATCTTAAACTTGCCCGCGGCACGGGCCTGCTGGCGCTGATGGTCCATTGCCTTGTCAAAGGCTGCTTCGTCGACCGTCATTTCGCGTTCGCGGCAGACATCGGCCGTCAGATCGAGCGGGAAGCCATAGGTATCGTGCAGTTTGAAGGCCGTATCACCATCAAGCATGCCGCCTGTGGGAAGTGCGCCCAGCGCTGAGTCCAGAATGGACATGCCGTGTTCGATGGTTTCAAAAAAGCGTTCTTCTTCCTGACGCAAAATGTCGGTGACCTGTTGCTCGGCCTTGGCCAATTCAGGGTACGCCTCGCCCATCTCTCCGACCAGATCGCGCACCATTCGGTTAAAAAACGGCGTGCGGCAACCGAGTTTGTAACCATGACGAATGGCACGACGAATGATACGGCGCAGCACATAGCCACGGCCTTCGTTACCGGGAATCACACCGTCAACGATCAGGAAGGAACAGGCGCGAATATGGTCTGCAATTACTTTCAGTGAATTGTTGCTGACATCGACCGTGCCAGCCTGCGCGCTGACTTCACGTGCGGCGGCAGCAATCAGCTTGGCGAACAAGTCGATTTCATAATTGCTGTGAACATGTTGCAGCACGGCCGCAATACGCTCCAGACCCATGCCGGTATCCACACAGGGCTTGGGCAGCTTGGTCATGGTGCCATCGGCTGAACGCTCATACTGCATAAACACGAGGTTCCAGATTTCGATGTAGCGGTCGCCATCTTCCTCAGGACTTCCCGGCGGGCCACCCCATACATCAGGACCATGGTCGTAGAAAATTTCGGTACAGGGGCCACACGGGCCGGTATCGCCCATCTGCCAGAAATTGTCCGAAGCGTACCGTGAGCCTTTGTTGTCGCCTATGCGGACAATACGCTCGGCGGGTACACCCACTTCCTTGGCCCAGATATCGTAGGCTTCGTCGTCTTCCTGATACACGGTGACCCACAACTTGTCTTTGGGCAGGCCGTACACCTGGGTCAGCAGTTCCCAAGCATTGTTGATCGCATCACGTTTGAAGTAATCACCAAAACTGAAATTGCCCAGCATTTCAAAGAAGGTGTGGTGACGTGCGGTGTAACCGACGTTTTCAAGATCGTTGTGTTTGCCACCGGCGCGCACGCTGCGCTGCGACGACGTGGCGCGGGTATAGGGGCGAGCCTCTTTGCCAAGAAACACATCTTTGAACTGAACCATGCCGGAGTTGGTAAACAACAGCGTTGGGTCGTTGCCCGGCACCAAGCTGGACGAAGCCACAATCGTGTGACCTTTGGACTCAAAGAACTTCAGGAACTTCTGGCGAATGTCAGCGGCTTTCATGCGGTCGCAGGCTTTTATAGGTCGGAAACCTTTGATTATAAGCCTTTTATCTGAACCCTCACAGGCAGATCCATGAGATCTGTGAACACGCCATCGACCCCCATCTCAAACAAGACAGCAGCCCGGTCCGCATCATTGACGGTGTAGGTTCGCACAGCACGCCCGGTGGTGTGGATGCGGCGTACGTCACTGGGCTCGACATGGCGTTGATTCAGGTGAATGGCCTGGGCATCGAGTGCCATTGCATCGTCAACCCAACAGCGGGGCAGCGGCTCGTCATACAGAATGGCCAGCGGGCCTGAGTAACCTTGTTCTCGCGCCGCGTACAGCGTGGGCAAGTTAAAGCTTGACACAATGAGCGTGGAAGCCAGATCTGGGACCGTAGCCAGATCACGCAACGCCGCTTGCGCAAGACGCGCCTGCAGGTCTGGGTCCGGAGAATCACATTTAAGTTCAAGATTGACGGCCATGCCCTGCGCATGACAAACGTTCAACACCTCTTGCAGCGAGGGAATCGGTTCGCCCTGGTAGACCGGGCTGTGCCAAGCACCTGCATCCAGTGTTGCCAGTTGGGCCATAGTGAGGGCATCGACCCGGGTGCCCGGAGCAATAACACCAGAGGGGTCGGTACTGGTGCGGCCGATCACCCAATCATGATGTACGACCGCCATGCCATCGGCCGACAACATCGCGTCGAATTCAACCGCGGCAAACCCATGCTGGGCGCCCAGACGAATGGCGGCCAGGGTGTTTTCCGGAGCGAGCTTGCCCGCCCCGCGGTGGGCCCACCACGCGTGTGACAAGCCCGACCGGTCTTTCACTTTTTGGCCTTTTTAGAGGGGCCTGATTTGCTGGCCACAGTGTGTGCTGGCATTTCAAGTGCGTTAGCCAGGCGTACTGAATCATCCAACGCAGCTTTAGGTGCTTTACCGGAGAAGTACGATTGTTCCAACTCAGCCTCAATGATGTTCAGCACCTTGCGGCGGTTATCCAGTTTCATCGGGGTCACCAGCTTGCCGCCCGGTGCGGCCAGACGCGCGCTCAAGCTCTCCCAGCCCGGCACGCTATTGTAGTAACCGCCCTTTTTGGTGGCCAGGTACGCGGCCTCTGTCATGGGAACGCTGCCGGAGCGCTGATGCCATTCGGCGGCCACCACCGGCGTAAACCACCAAGCACCAAATTTTTGAACGGCTTTTTTAGTCTCGGCGTTCACAGGCTCCGGCAGGTAGAGGCCATCACCATCGGGGAAGTAACCGCCCTGCAGGGTAGACACTTCTTCCCACAAGGGCATGGGGGCTACGGCCAGTTTGGACGTTTCGATAGTACCGACATCGGCCATAAGGGTCGAAGGGCCAATGGCCATCGGGCAATCACCGGAAGCCCACTTGGGTTCGGCACCCCGGTCTTTTTTGACCACCATCAGGTCGCTTTTGGCCCAGGACACCATGAGTGCGAAATGGCGTACATGCAGTAAATCGTTGAATACAAAATCTGGTTTGCCGCCAACACCATTATTTTTGGAGGCGTAGGGCTGGTTGTTCCAGGAGGCGAGGTTTTCGATGTGCACCCAGGCCGGATCAACCGAGGCAATACCGCACGCTACGCCATTGTCACGAATGCGCACCAGTACCGATTGAAGATCTTTCCAGCTGCGGGTGGGCAGATTCAGGGGATCGAGCCCCACTTTTTTGATCACTTCAGTGCGGTACATGATCAACGGAACCGCCGGCGTCAGCGGCAAGGCCTGCCAACGGCCGGCATGATCCAGAAAGGGGGCAGCCGCCGCCGCACTGAGCTTGGCAGCATCGGGAGACGCGGGTTTGACAAGCTCCTCGACGTTTTCAAATGCAAGACCAGGCATCGAATACAGCGTCGGTGCATCGCTGCCGGTCCACTGCACCCAGGTGGGTAATTTTTTGGCCACGGCCGCTTGCGCCAACTGTGCTTTTAATTCGTCTTTGGACTTAAAGCCCTGCAGGCTGACCTTGACGTCTTTTTGATCGCGATTAAATTGATCCACCAAGGCGGTAAATGAAGCCGCCTGAGTCCCGCTGAGGGTATGCCAGATTGTCATGTCAGTTGCGGCCCACGTGTTGCCACCGGCAACTGCCAAGGCCGCCCCTACAGCAGCTGCCATGCTGCCCCGTACCCATTGCTGTATAGAAAACGTCATCAATTCACCCTAATTGTTGTGCTGCATATTATAGCGACCTACGGGTAGACCCGACATGAAGGAATCATCAGCCTGGGCTACAGTACAACTCTTGTCTCCGAGCGCACTTTCGCAAACGCTGGTGCGCAGCGTACCACTTAAAGATGATGGAAGGATGATGGCAACAATGAGCATTCGGGTTGCATTTGTTGGACTGGGCGTGATGGGCTACCCAATGGCCGGTCACTTAAAGAACAAGGGATATGAAGTCACCGTCTACAACCGCAACGCTGCGAAAGCGGCGCAGTGGGTGGCCGAATACGGTGGCCAATCGGCCGCTACACCAGCCCTGGCGGCGCAGGGTGCCGACATCGTGTGTGCCTGCGTGGGCAACGATGATGACGTGCGCTCTGTCACCACCGGCAGCGACGGCGCATTTGCCGGCATGAAGCCCAACGCCATTTTTGTAGATCACACCACCGCCTCGGCTGACGTGGCGCGTGAATTGTATGCCGCGGCCCAAGCGCGCGGCCTGCATTTTGTGGATGCTCCCGTCTCGGGCGGGCAAGCGGGTGCTGTCAACGGTCAATTGACCATCATGTGCGGCGGCGATGCTGAGGTGTTTGAATGTGCCAAGCCGGTGATGGCCTCGTATGCCAAAGCGGTGACACGCATGGGCGAGATTGGTGCCGGGCAACTGACTAAAATGGTCAATCAGATCTGTATCGCAGGCCTTGTGCAGGGGCTGTCCGAAGCACTGGCCTTTGGCAAAAAAGCAGGGCTGGACGGCAAGCTGGTGCTGGACGTGATTGGCAAGGGTGCCGCGCAAAGCTGGCAAATGGACAACCGGGGCAAAACCATGGTCGACGACCAGTTCGACTTTGGATTTGCCGTGGACTGGATGCGCAAAGACCTGGGACTGGTGCTCGACGAAGCCCGTCGCAATGGCGCCAAATTGCCCATCACGGCCCTGATCGACCAGTTTTACGGTGACGTACAAACCATGGGCGGCGGACGCTGGGACACCTCCAGCCTGATTCGACGTTTAAAGTAATCACAAACGCTCACCCAACAACGCGGCATCAATGATTCAATCTTTAAACGCAGGGGTATGGATGGCGGCGCTTGGCGCCATCCTGTTCTCGGGCAAAGCCATTGTGATCAAGCTGGCCTACCACCACCCGGTGGATGCCAGCACCTTGCTGGCCATGCGCATGCTGCTGTCGATTCCTTTTTTTGTGGCGGCGCTGTGGTGGTCGGATCGTAAAGCACAAAACGCCAACCGAGAGGGCCGCACCTCACCACATACCGAGCCCTTGCAGGCAGCCGATTACGGCCTAATCATCATGGCCGGGTTGCTCGGCTATTACGCCGCCAGCCTGCTGGACTTCATGGGGCTGCAGTACATTTCGGCAGGCTTGGAACGTCTCATTCTGTTTACCTACCCCTCGATCGTGTTGCTCATCACCAGTGTAATGAAACGCCACTGGCCCGGCTGGTGGGCGATCGTCAGCATGGGCATCAGTTATGCCGGTCTGATGATGGTCTATGGTCACGAGGCCTCACTGGAAGGCGGTCAGGTGGCACTGGGAGCCGCACTGGTGATGAGCAACACGATCGAGGGGTAGGTAAACAGAATGAGAC
>DAITMV010000118.1:0-9004 GCA_036834985.1 Burkholderiaceae bacterium
GTTTTCAGCTTATGGAGTGACCCAAAACGCCGACGATCCTCTGCTCAAGGCCTTGCACGGCCTGATCGACCAAGCCATGGCGCAACAGGCACGTATTGAGCAGTTAGAGGCCACGCTGCGTAAAGCCGGGCTTGAATGTGCGGGCCAAGATGATGCAGGCAAGCGCGAAAGCCTGGAAGCCTTAAACCGATTGGTCGATAACTGAGCGATGGGTCGACAATTGTCTTGCTATCGCCCGGATACAACCGGCACTACGACGGAGCCCTGGTCGCTGATGACCAAATAAGAGCCCCGCTTGGGGCTGTTGTCAAAATCCCAGTCACTTAACACCAGGCGTACGGCATCCCTGCCTTTGCAGGCGCCCGGGTAGGTGTGAGTGTCCGGGCGATGGGTGTGCCCGTGAACAATGCGGGGTACCGGGCCAATGTAGGTGCCATCGGGCCAACGGCCCGCCAGGGTATTGAGTACCGTCTGCTGATTGACATCCATGATGTCGGCTGATTTGATCGCTTTGGAGCGTTCGCTTTCTTGCCGGATACCTCGGGCAATCTGTTTTCGCTTGTCCAGCGGTTGGGCCAGGAAGTTGGCCTGCCAAGTGTCGTCGCGGCTTTGGCGTCTAAACTCCTGGTAGGGCACATCGTCGGTACACAAACTGTCACCGTGGGTGAGCAGCGTATCGGTACCAAACAAGTCCATGATGTAGGGGTCGGGGAGGATATCGACGCCCGTTTCGTCCAGAAAGGCATCGCCGATCAAAAAATCGCGGTTGCCGTGCATAAAGTACACGTGTGCGCCACACGCTCGGGCGCTGATCAATGTTTGTTTGACGCGGGAGATGCACTCAGAGCTGTCGTCATCGCCAATCCAGGCTTCAAACAAGTCACCCAGAATGACCAAGTGAGTGCCCTCTTGGCCCATGCTCGCTACAAAACGTTCAAAGGCCTCAAGGGTGTGCGGGGTGGCATCAGACAAATGCAGGTCGGAAATGAAAATCCAGGTGTGGTCTGACACATTGCCCCGCTATATACGATGTGACTGGCGGTTGATCAGGAAATGATTTCTGCTTTTTCGATGATCACGTCTTCAACCGGTACATCTTGATGGAAGCCTTTGTTGCCGGTTTTAACGGCCTTGATGGCATCAATTACTTCAGTACCTTCAACCACTTTGCCAAATACACAGTAGCCCCAACCTTGTGGAGTCGGGCTGCGGAAATTCAAGAAATCGTTGTCTGCCACGTTCACAAAAAACTGTGCGGTGGCCGAATGTGGATCGTTGGTACGAGCCATTGCAACGGTGTACTTGTCGTTTTTCAAGCCATTGTCGGCTTCGTTTTTGACCGGTGCGCGGGTTGGCTTTTGCTTCATTCCGGGCTCAAAGCCGCCGCCTTGCACCATAAAGCCATTGATGACACGGTGAAAAACGGTGTTGTCATATGCGCCATCTTTGACGTATTGCAGGAAGTTGGCTACTGTTTCTGGGGCTTTTGCCGCGTCTAATTCGAGCACAAAAGCGCCTTTGTTGGTCTGGATCTTTACCATGGTTCGCTTCTTACTGGTTGGGGCTGCCATGCTAGGCAACGGAGCCGCAAGTATACTGGTCAGGCCCGCTGCGGCCAATATGGTTTTTAAAACGGAACGTCTTTTCATGCCTTCTCCACTGGTTCTGAGGTGTCGCTTTTCTAGGGTCTGGGGCCGTGATTAGCCCAGCGTGACATCGTGCACAATACGCCAGTTGGTGCCTTCTTTAACCCAATACTGTTTGCGTCGGGTTGATTGGGCCTCTCCGTTGATTTTAAGGTCCTGGTCAAAACTGATCACCATCATGTCATCACGTGCCGGGTAGCGCATGATCGCCACGTTCGAGATGTTTAATTTAGGCCCTTTTTTGCTGGCATAACTGGAAAAATACTTGTTGCGCCATTGGGTGATGTTCAAGCCGTCCACGTACCCTTGTGTGGAGTAATGCTCAAACAATTTACTGTATTCTGCCGATTCGTAATCGCGACGCCAGGTGTCCAGCACCCGCAACATGGCTTGCCGCTCACCCTGCCATACCTCAACAGGGATGAAGTCCAGTGAGTCACTGATTACCACGGGTGTTGTTCCCACCTTGACAAACCCACGCAAGCGCTCGATGTCAGCGTTGCCCAGCACCACACAACCATCGCTGGCTTTGGGCGGCTGGCTCACGGTATTGGACGGAATGCCGTGCACCCAGATTCCATGCCCCGTTCTGCCCTGCCGCTTGTCCCATTCGTTGGGGTAGTTCAGGGGGAGTGCCATTGCGCCATAAAAGTCGGTGAGTTTTTGCTTGGGGAGCAAGTCGGTGATGGTGTAGACCCCGATCGGTGTCTTCTGGTCGCCTTCTTTTTCCTTGTCAGCGCCCATTTTGCCTTGGGTGATATAAAAATCTGTCACAAGGCGGGGGGCGGGCAGGGTATTTTCGTATAAAAACAGACGGGCCCGTTTGGTATCGACCAAAATGGCATAGCGCTGGTCGCCACGCAGTTGCACCAGTTCGCGGGGGACTACATCGGCGCTTGGCCGGTCGCGGTAAGAGCGCAGGCGGACAATCGCTTCTTCGCGCAGGTCGATCAGTTCCCGTGCTTTATCCACGGGCGGGTCGCTGATGTCACCAATGGTGCGCAACGGGCGACCTGCCTTCAGGAGCAGCAAATCGCCTCGAATCAGATACGCCACTTTGAAATTGGGGTATTGCTCAATCAGTCGGTTGGAAATGCCCAGCGCTTTGCTCAACTGCCCGCGTGAGACTGACAGGTAAATTTGTTCAATCGCCGAGTCGATGGCCGGACGTTCGTAGTCTGGCGTTAAAACGGGTGTGCGGTTGATTAAGGAGCGAGTAGCGCTGCTCAGCGTGTCTGGCTGGAATTTGGCGAGCCTGTAGCCCTCTTGCCCCGGGCCGCCAAAAGAGGGGGCAGCGGTTGCGGCCCATACCACCAAGGGGATGAGCACTGTTTTAATGAACTTTGCAGCAGGCCTGGCTCGGCCTTGTCCCATACCGTACATGAGTCTGTGATTCCCGAATCAAATCCGCATTAAGAAGATGCACGTTCTTCGAGAATCTGCCAACGGCCTCCTGATTTGATAAACACGATGGTTTTACCCGTCACGTTACTCAACTTGTCCGAGGTGTAGGTTTGCTTGAATTTGGCAACAGCCTTGCCGTCTTCATAGGCCACAGCGATGTTTTCTACCTTGACTTCGATACGACCTTTGCCTTCGATCCGCTTGCGGCGCTCCGATTCCCAACGCTTGCGGTTTTGGCCACCAGGCGTCTCGAAGTCCTTCGCGTAAAAGGCCAGGTAAGCATCCACTTCCTGATCGGACCAGGCCTTTGCCCAGTCGTTGACGGTCTTGATGACGTCGTCGTCAGAGGGCTTGGCGGCATCTTTAGGCGCTTCTTTGACCACTTCCTTGGGTTTGGGGGCTTCAGCCACGGGTTTGGCGGCAGGCGTGGGGGTGACCGCTGCCACTACCGCAGGGGCCGCTGCTGCCGCTGCTACGGGTGCTGTTGCAACCGCCGTGCCGCGGGATTTGTTGCCTATCAGGTCACGGATCAGGGCGAGCTTGGTTTGTGCGGTCGCATTGCCAGAATCCAGCTGCAAGGCCTTGTCGTAGGATTGGCTGGCCAGCTTGGCATACACGTCACCCAGGTTTTCGTGGGCCGTGGCATAGCTTGGATGGGTGCGGATCGCCATTTCCAGCGCATTACGCGCCTTGTCGTATTGCCCCTGGCTGGCGTAGAGCACGGCCAGGTTGTTATAAGGTTCTGGCAACTCGGGGAAGTCCTCGGTCAGCTTGGTAAAAACCGTGATGGCCTCGGTCTGTTTGTTTTTTTCTGTCAGGATCAAGCCCTTGAGAAAGCGCATCTGCGCGTCTCGTGGTTTGGTGGACAAAAACACATCAGCGCGCGCCATGGCCTGGTCCAGCTGGCCGGCCTTGATCAGACGGCTGACTTCACTGGCCTCGTCGGCCCATGCGTTGACTGAGCCGATCGCCAGCATGGCGGCCAATAATGGAGTGGCTATTGTCTTGGTCCGACGAGAAATCAGTGCCTCAAAAAATTTCATGCTGTATTCCTTGGGAAATCCCTGGTTTGGCTCTCTCGGAGAGCCCTGCCCTAAAAGTTAAAGGTGCTCAGTGTTATACTCAGCGCGCATTGTATCAAGGCCAGCCGATGGTGTAGCTAACCTTATTGGGCTGTTACACCCTGTATTTCGGTTCATGGTGACTTTTTCATCCATCAGCCCACACACCGATGAGCTCTACACTGAATATCTATAATACGTTAACCCGTCGCAAAGACGCCTTTGTGCCGATCGAGCCAGGCAAAGTTCGCATGTATGTGTGCGGTATGACGGTCTACGATCTGTGCCATTTAGGCCATGCGCGGGTGATGGTTGTATTCGATATTGTGCGTCGGTGGCTCAATGCCTCCGGTTACTCGGTAACTTACGTACGTAATATTACCGATATTGACGACAAAATAATCCGTCGTGCCGTAGAAAACAACGAAAGTATCCGTTCTTTGACCGATCGGTTTATTGCCGCGATGCATGAAGACGCCGATGCGCTGGGTATTGCCCGCCCCGATTTTGAGCCCCGCGCCACCGAGTACGTGCCCCAGATGCTGAGTATGATCGGCCGCCTGATGAGCCGGGGACTGGCCTATCAGTCCGGTGACGGAGACGTCAACTTTGCGGTGCGCAAGCTGCCCGGCTACGGCAAGCTGTCCGGCAAAAGCCTGGATGAGTTGCGTGCGGGTGAACGCGTTGCCGTGGACGATGGCAAACAAGACCCGCTGGATTTTGTTTTGTGGAAATCGGCCAAGGCCGACGAACCGGCCGACGCTAAGTGGGATTCCGAGTTGGGTGCCGGACGCCCTGGCTGGCATATTGAATGTTCCGCCATGAGTGGTGCGTTGCTGGGTGATACCTTTGATATCCATGGTGGTGGCGCTGATTTGCAGTTCCCACATCACGAAAACGAAATCGCCCAAAGCGAGGGAGCCAGCGGTAAAACCTTCGTCAACACCTGGATGCACAACGGGTTTGTCCGTGTCGACAAGGGCGGTGTGAGCGAAAAAATGTCCAAGTCGCTCAACAACTTTTTCACGATCCGCGACATTCTCAAGCTATACGACGCCGAGGTGGTGCGCTTTTTTATTGTGCGCGCCCAGTATCGTAGCCCGCTCACGTATTCGGATGCCCATCTGGACGACGCCCGGCAGGCACTGACCCGCCTGTACACCGCGCTCAAGCAAACGGTGCCTGTGTCCAATTTTGTTATCGACTGGACACAACCGGCCGCTGCGCGCTTTGCGCAGGCCATGAATGATGATTTCAACACACCCGAGGCGGTCGCCGTGCTGTTTGAGTTGGCAACAGAGGTCAACCGCAGTCAGGATGCGCAACTGGCAGCCCAGTTAAAGCATCTGGCTGGTATTTTGGGCCTGTTGCAACATGATCCCGAAGGGTTTTTACAGGGTGGCATCTCAGCCAAGGGGGGGCTGTCCGAGGCGGATATTCTCTCCCACATTCAGGCGCGACAAGACGCCAAAAAAGCAAAAAATTTCTCCCTGGCCGATCAAATCCGTGCCACTCTACTGGCGCAAGGTGTTGTGCTGGAGGACCGGCCCGGCGGTCTAACCGAATGGCGTCGGGCATAAAATAAAACCACTGATCACTGAACCTCATGAAGCAAACATTTTTAGATTTTGAGTCTTCCATCGCAGAGCTCGAAAACAAGATTGATGAGCTGCAGGGCATGCACGATGGCGCCGCTGTGGATATTTCAAAAGAGATCAAACAGCTGCGCGCCAAGAGCGACACGCTGACCAAAGAAGTTTATGCACAGCTCACACCGTGGCAGGTGTCGCAGGTGGCTCGCCATCCGCAACGCCCCTACACGCTTGATTATGTGCGTGACATGCTGACCGATTTTCACGAATTGCATGGCGATCGCCATTTTTCGGACGATCCGTCCATCGTGGGTGGCTTGGCCCGTCTGGAGGGCGAGTCCGTCATGGTGATTGGCCACCAAAAAGGGCGTGATGTGCGCGAGCGCACCCACCGAAATTTTGGCATGTCTCGCCCCGAGGGCTATCGCAAGGCACTGCGCCTGATGAAAACCGCTGAAAAATTCGGAATACCTGTCATCACGCTGGTCGACACCCCCGGAGCCTATCCGGGCATTGATGCCGAGGCGCGTGGGCAGTCCGAAGCCATTGGCCGCAATCTGCTGGAAATGGCACAATTGCGTGTGCCGATTATCTCCACCATCATTGGTGAGGGTGGCTCCGGTGGCGCACTGGCCATTGCAGTCGGTGATGCGCTCATCATGCTGCAGTACGCAACCTACTCGGTGATTTCTCCCGAAGGATGCGCCTCCATTTTGTGGCGCAGCGCCGATAAAGCCAGCGACGCGGCCGAGGCATTGGGCATTACCGCCCATCGTTTGAAGTCTCTGGGGCTGGTCGATCACATCGTTCCTGAACCCTTGGGCGGAGCGCATCGTGATGGCGCGGCCATGGCACGTGATCTTAAAACCGTCATCGCCTCCTCGTTAACAGAGCTCAAAAAATTGTCGCTCGATGAGTTGTTGGCTCGCCGTCATCACCGTTTGCTCGGTTTTGGCAAGTTCAAGGAAGTCGAATAAGCGTGTTGCAGCCTGATCTGCCGGCGTTGGTGCGCGATGTGGCGCAGCACGCGGGCAAGGGGTCAGTGGCGGTGGGCTTGTCTGGAGGCGTTGATTCCATGGCGCTGCTGCTGGCCTGTCACCAGGCGCAGCTGCCTTGTATCGTCATTCATATCAACCATCAGTTACAGCGACAAGCGGCGCAATGGGTGCAGTTTTGTGCTGACGTATGTGCTCGTTTGGGTATGCAGTTCGAGTCACGTTGTGTCACTGTAATTCGCCCAGGTGGAGATAGTCTGGAGGCTTGTGCCCGCATCGAGCGTTACCTGGCGATTGCACAGGTCATGCAAACACGAGGCTGCCGCCTGTTGCTGACGGCACACCATGCCGATGATCAGCTCGAAACGGTATTGATCCAGTTATTCAGAGGGTCAGGCATGGCGGGGCTGGCCGGTATGGCTGCTGTGGGCAAGTGGCCGTCGATACCTGCAATTAATGCCGGTGAATATGCCGACCTTCAAATAGCGCGGCCTTTTTTGACAGTCCCCAAGCAAGCCCTTGTCGACTTTGTACGCGATCAGGGCCACACCCATATCGAAGACCCCAGCAACGCCGATGGCAGCTACAGGCGCAATTTTTTGCGCAATGACATCATTCCAAAACTGCGTGAGGCGTTTCCGCAAATCGACCCGTCGATTCAGCGACTGGCTCGTCAGGTGGGCACTTTAAAAAATGAATGGGCACAGGAGGCCGAGTGGCATCTTGGCCAGCTATGCCGTGCGGATGGCGCGCTGGATGGCAAGGCGTGGCGATTGTTGAACGAGCCCGTTCGTCGTCGCATCTTGCGGGCTTGGCTTGCACGTTATGGTATTGGCGTGGATGAACGCCAAACCATTGAGCTGGAGGCGCAGTTGCTGTCCCAGCGCGGTGGGCTTCGCAGGGTCAGTGCCCACGCAGCGGTGTTGGTCAAAAGCAGTTGGTTTTACGCCGGGTGAGCGGTGTTTGCGCACAGAGGGTGCTGCGAGTATTTCATTTGGTTGTACACTTTGGTAAAACAAAATAAGAGACAACACCGTGGACAAATCATCCGTAGGCAATACCTCCTTCCGTCGCATCCAGCTTGTCGATTTGGCTGGCAGCGCCCTGGGCATGATTCCCGAGGTGGGACGCATCGCCCAAGGCCTATTGGGGCTTGCGACCTTGCTGCCCAATTCCAAACAATCGCTGGGTCGCTTGTTTGAAATCATCACCTCCCGGCAGCCCAACCACATCGCGGTGCGCGACGGCGACAAGACATGGACCTACCACCAGTTAAACGCACGGGCCAACCAACTGGCGCGCTTTTTGAGCGTGCAGGGTGTCAAGGCGGGTGACAGCGTGGGTATTCTGATGGAAAACCGCCCCGAGACGCTGATCTGCGTACTCGGCGTGGTCAAGCTCGGCGCAGTGGCTGCCATGCTTAACCATCAGCAACGCGGTCAGGTCTTGACGCACAGCATTGGTCTGGTCAAGCCTGCAGCGATGATTGTCGGGCGAGAGTGTGAGTCGACCTTTGCTACTTTAGAGCAGCCCTTTGATAAAACCGTCGTCATTTTTCCGGACGATCAGACGCCCGATGCAAGCCTGACCTTCAATGATGTACTCGATACCCATTCGAAAGCCAACCCGGTCACCACCTCGCAGGTGAAGGCCAGTCAACCCTGTTTTTATATTTTTACCTCGGGCACTACCGGGTTACCCAAAGCGTCGGTGATGAGCCATTACCGCTGGCTGGCGGTCAGCAAGGGCCTGGGTACGTCGATTCGCCTGAACCAGGACGACATTTTTTACTGTTGTCTGCCGCTCTATCACAACAACGCACTGTCGGTCTCGTGGGGTTGCGTATTGTCCGCCGGGGCGACGCTGGCGTTGGATCGCAAGTTCAGCGCCTCACGGTTTTGGGAGCGGATCCGCTTCTACCATGCCACTGCGTTTTGCTATATCGGTGAACTGTTGCGCTACTTGCTCAATCAACCCGCCCATTACAACGATCAAAACCATGAAGTGCGGGTCATCATGGGTAACGGCTTGCGCCCCGAGTTGTGGAAGCCTTTTGTCGAGCGGTTTGGCATTCCGAATGTGCAGGAGTTTTATGGGTCCAGCGAATCGAATATCGGGTTTATTAACGCATTTGGTTTAAGCGAGACGGTTGGTTTTACGCCCATGCCGTTTGCGGTGGTGGCCTGTGATGCAGCCACCGAGCAACCTGTTCGTAATGCGAAAGGTCGCATGGTGCGGGTCAAGTCAGGCGAGGTGGGTTTGTTGATCAGTCAGGTCAGTCCGCGTCGTCCATTTGATGGTTATAC
>DAITMV010000119.1:0-8961 GCA_036834985.1 Burkholderiaceae bacterium
TCGTTACATAAATCCTTACCGGCAGCGGTTGGTGCGACGATCGGCGGCTCGGCTGTCTTCAAATATAAGCCTGGAGTCTCGATAATCGATCCAATTTTAACCAGTGCGGTGTGCTGTTCAATGCCCAACGCAGTAATCTGTGTCTGATGAGTGCTCGGTGCTGTAAAACACAATTCGTAATCGTCGCCCCCGCGCAAAAAGAGCTGCCGCTGAATGTCAATCGGCAAGGCCAACAGCTCCGGGGGACGAGGAACGGCAGACTCATCGAGCAGTGCACCGACGCCGCTCGCAGACAGGATGTGGCCTAAGTCTCCGGCCAGACCGTCGGACAGATCGATCGCGCTGTGAGCCAGCGTCAGCAAACGCTGGCCAATTTGCAGGCGGGCTTGAGGGCGATTCAACCGAGCTTGTAGGCCATGCGGATAGGGCAAGGGGAGCGACGGGGCTCGGGACGCCAAGGAGGTGTTTAACGGGGTGGGCTCTGACAGGTCATCCCAGACACTGGGCAGCCCTCGCTGCGTCAACTCACAGGCCAGCGCATAGGCTGCGCCCCCCAGGCTGCCAGACACCCAGATGTCGTCACCAACCCGGGCACCGCTCCGCTTGACTGCCTGCCCCGCAGGTGCCTCACCGAACACGGTCACCGTGATGATCACAGGACCAGCGCCTTGCACGCTCGTGGTATCACCACCGATCAGGGGGCAGTCCGAGAGAGTACAGAGTGCCAAAAAGCCTTTGGAAAATCCCGCCAGCCATTCTTCCAGCGAGCCCCCCCAACGAGCCTTGTCCCATGTCCTAGGCAGTGTAATGGCTAACAGGCAGGCCACAGGTGTGGCTGCGCAGGCAGCCAGATCCGATAAATTGACGGCGAGGCTTTTATGCCCCAGATCATAGGGGGCTGCCCCGGTGAAAAAATGAGTGCCCTCTACCAGGGTGTCAACAGAGCTTAGCCAGTCATAACCGGCACGCTGGGAGATGACTGCGCAATCGTCGCCGATCCCTACAGGGATGCGGGCGGACACAGCCTGCCCGTTCCGCAGTCCAAAATAGCGATCAATGTACGAAAACTCCAAGAATTTACTTGCCCAATTCAACAGGGCGCAGCACCGCAGCGATTTTATCGAGCACGCCGTTGACGTATTTGAAGCCGTCAGTACCACCAAAGGTTTTAGCCAGTTCGACCGACTCGTTGATGACGACCCGGTACGGGATCTCCGGATGATGTTCCAACTCGTAGGAGCCCAGCAGCAACACGGCCTGCTCGACCGGGCTCAGCTCGTTCCAGGGACGGTCCAGATGGGGAATCACTTGCGCGGAAATGACACCCGCATCGCGAATGCAGCCATGCAGCAGCGATTGGTAATGGACCAGATCGGCTTTGTCAAAACTAGGGGAATCACGCATATGCGCATCAACCTGCCCCGCTTCAACGGGGTTTAGCAACCACTGATACAAACCCTGTATGGCCAGTTCACGGGCGCGGCGACGCGGATTGCGGGTGTGGGGACGGGGTCCATCACTCATCAGATACCTCTTCGATCACCACAGGGAGATTGTCATCCATGGTCATCATGTAATTGGCCATTTCAACGGCGGCACGAGCGGCGTCCGCCCCTTTGTCCAGGGTGCGGATTTCAGCTTGTTCTTCGGTGTAGGTGGTCAGAATCGCGTTGGCGATCGGAATACCGTGATCCAGCGACACACGGGTGACACCGGCGGCACTTTCGTTGCAGACCAGCTCAAAGTGATAGGTATCGCCTTTGATAATGGCACCCAAGGCAATCAGGGCGTCAAATTCACCCGACTCGGCCATGCGGGCCAGCGCGACCGGCACTTCAAGCGCACCCGGGACGGTGGCATGGAGAATATCCTCCTCCTGCACACCCAGGGCGAGTAACTCGTCTTGGCAGGAAGCCCATAGCGCACGGGTGATGTGTTCGTTAAAACGGGCCTGTACGATACCGATCCTCACACCGCTGCCATCCAGATTTAAAGGCACACTGCCTGGGTTATTGCTCACTTTGACTCCTCATTGACATAACCGGCGACCTGCAGATCAAACCCTGTCATGCTTGGCATTTTGCGGGGTTTGGCCAGCAGGCGCATCTTCCCGACATTCAGATGTTTAAGAATTTGTGCACCCACACCATAGGTACGCAAATCGGTTTTGTGCACTTTGACCTGCGCCGCAACAGACTCTTTTGTATCGTGCAGGGCACTGAACTGATTAAAAATGCGTTCAGCTGAATCATTGCAGTTGAGCAGGACCAACACCCCCTGCTTGGCCTGCGCGATCGCAGCCAAGGCTGCGGGCACAGCGAACGAGTGGGTGGTTCGCTCAGTTTCAAGCAAATCAATCACTGATAAAGGCTCATGCACACGGACGAGGGTTTCCACATCTTGCAAAATGGGGCCTTTGATCAACGCCAGATGGGCAGACCCCGTCGGCGTATCTTTAAAAGCAATGGCCTTAAACACACCCGACTGCGTATTAAGCGTACCTTCTTGCACGACCTCAACCAGTGTCTCGTGGGCGGCCCGGTAGTGAATCAGATCGGCGATCGTACCGATCTTCAAACCATGGGCCTGGGCAAATTCGATCAAATCCGGAAGGCGCGCCATAGTGCCGTCGTCCTTCATGATTTCGCAGATCACAGAGGCAGGTGTCAAACCAGCCATGCTGGCCAGATCACAACCGGCTTCGGTATGACCCGCACGCATCAGCACACCGCCCGACACAGCCGTCAACGGAAATACGTGACCAGGCTGCACCAGATCGTCGGCCTTGGCATGTTTGGCCACCGCCACGCGAATGGTGTGTGCACGGTCTGCGGCAGAAATACCAGTGGATACGCCTTCAGCCGCCTCAATGGATACAGTGAAGTTGGTACCATGCCCCGAGCCGTTTTTGGCGACCATCGGACGCAGGTTCAGTTGCTGGCAACGTTCCTGTGTCAGGGTCAGGCAAATCAGGCCACGGCCATATTTGGCCATGAAGTTGATGGCATCGGGGGTGACAAAATCAGCCGCCATGACGAGGTCACCCTCGTTTTCGCGGTCTTCTTCGTCGACCAGGATCACCATGCGGCCTGCGCGCAGTTCTTCGACGATTTCTAGGGTCGAGCTTATCGACATGACGCTATCCAAGCACTTTCAGTTCTGAATCATAGCCCGCTATTGTATCCCGCCCGGCGCATAAACCCCACAGCCAGTAACGCACTAATTGCGACGAAGGCCAGCCAAATCCATTCGCCGTGCCTTGCAAAGAAGGTCAATCCCGCCATCAGCGGCACTTGCACCGCACCGGTTTGCAACTGATTGGCGGGCAAACGCAACAGCCAATGCCCGGATGCATCAATCACACCGCTCACACCTGTATTGGTGGCACGAATCATGGGCTTTTGATGCTCCACCGCTCGGGAGCGGGACATCTGGGCGTGCTGGTCCATGGCCCAGGAGTCGCCAAACCACGCCAAATTACTGACATTAAACAAGGCGTTAGGCTCCGGGCTGGCCGTACTGACCAAGCCAGCAAACTCACGCGAAAACACATCCTCGTAGCATACGTTGGGCAGCAAATAAAAACCGCCCAGCTTAAAGCTGCTGGGAGCCCCCCGACCGCGGTCAAAATCACCCAGCGGCATGTTCATCATCGCCACAAACCAGCGAAACCCGGTGGGAATAAACTCGCCAAACGGTACCAGGTGCCGTTTGTCATAACGAGTCACCGGAAATGCGGGGGCCTTGGCATCGGCTGGGTTCAGGGACGTCACGCTGTTGGTGTAATGCTCGTTTTCGTCAATCGCCACGCCCATCACCAGATGAATCCGGTTTTTGGTCGCCAGCGTTTGGAAGGCATCACGCCACTCCACAGGCGCTTCGCCCCACAACACCGGCAGTGCGGTTTCGGGCAACAGAAGCCAGCCGCCGGGAGGCAGTTTCTCGGCAGCCGTCTGCCCGACCTGCAAGGTCGTGATCACATTGTCGATAATGCGGTCAGGGTCAAACTTGATGGTCTGGGAGATATTGGGCTGCCCGATCGCGACTTGGACGGTGCCGACTGTGTGTGCCTGACTGGGCAACTGCCCCACCCACGCCGTGCCACCCGCCACAAGGAGCAACAGGCTGGCGACCTGTCCCGCACGACCCCGCGACGGTTGTAAAACCAGCAACCCCAGCCAACTCACGACCGTAATGAGCCACCAGGCGACCGCGGTTGCGCCCATCCAGGGCAACCAGACGGCCAGCGGAGAATCAACCACCCCATCACCCACAGACAGCCACGGAAACCCGGTGAATACCCAGCCACGCGCCAACTCGCTGGCAGTCCAGACCGAGGCCCACAACGGGGCCAGCCATAAGCTGTAAGGTTCTTTTTTAAACAGTGTGTTAAGCAACAAGGCCGCGGCCATCGCTGCTAGGCAGGGATAAATCGCCATGTACAACGACAGAGCCAAGACGCCCCCAGCGGCCACAGGCCATGGCATGCCGCCAAACGAATGCAGGCTGATAAACAGCCAATGCACCCCTGAGACAAACACACTGACGCCGAATACAAATCCGTCGCCTGCCGCCCGCTTGACAGACCCAGCCTGCATCGCCGCATGCAGCAGCACTACCATGCAGACCGGTGCGACCCACCACCACGCCAGGGGCGCAAAGCCCAGCGGCCAGGCAAGTCCAGCCACGACCAGCATCAGTCGGCGATAGTTCATAACGGGGATCGTCACTAGGCGCCGGAGGAGGATTCGTCAGCCAGACTTTCGGCGTTGGACTCCATATCCACGCCCAACAGTCGCTCAACCTTGAGCACATGGACCTGGCGGGCGTCGGCCCTTACCACCTCAAACCGCATCGGTGAGAGCACAATCGTTTCACCACGTCGAGGCACCCGGCCCAGATGGTCCGCCAACAAACCGCCGATGGTATCGGAGCTGTCATCGGAATAACGCGTGCCAAACACATCGTTGAACTGGGAGATTTCGGTCAGCGCACGCACGCGGTAGTGCTGATGATCCAAGGCCCCATTAATGGCGATGATATTGTCACTTTCTTCGTCGAAATCGTATTCATCTTCGATATCACCGACAATTTGCTCCAACACATCTTCGATGGTGATCAATCCGGCGATACCGCCATATTCATCCACCACCATGGCGATATGATTGCGATTGATGCGGAAATCACGCAGCAAAACATTCAAGCGCTTGCTCTCGGGGATAAACACAGCCGGACGCAGGCTATCGCGCACATCAAACGACTCACCCCCGCAAAACTGCAGCAAATCTTTGGCCAGCAGGATGCCGATGACGTTGTCGCGCGTGCCCTCGTACACCGGAAAGCGCGAATGCGTGGTCGAGATGGCAAACTGAACAATCGCCTCGATAGGCTCTTGGATATCGATCATATCCATTTGCGAGCGGGGCACCATGATGTCGCGGGCGGCCTGCTCGGACACCTGCATTACCCCCTCAATCATGGACATGGCATCCGCATCGAGCAGATTGCGCTCGTGCGCTTGATGCAGAATTTCTAGGAGTTGCTCCCGGTCTTCTGGCTCGCGCAGAAGCATGGAGGATAATCGTTCAAGCAAGGAGCGTTGACGTTTATGGTGATGGGCCTGCGCAGCAAGCGGATCCGACATACATACGGGAAAGCTCGATGCTTTCCCCAAAGTTAAGACCCGTCAAGGATACCGCAAAATGCTTCAAAAGGTGACAAACCATAAAAGCATTTGCACTAACTTATTGAGTAATAACAACTTCCCCACGCAAAGAGTTGGGATTGGCCTCAGTGATGCGAACCTCAATCAACTGCCCGATCAACCGGGGGGCCCCCACAAAATTGACCACTCGGTTATTTTCGGTCCGGCCACACAGCTCGGTGGGATCCTTGCGGGCCGGGCCTTCGACCAGAATCCGCTGCACCGTACCCACCATCGAACGGCTGATGCCGGCCGCATGTTCCAGAATGGTGGACTGCAAACGCGCCAGACGCGCCTGCTTGACGTCCATCGGGGTGTCATCGGTCAGGTCAGCAGCAGGGGTTCCGGGCCGGGCGCTATACACAAATGAATAGGAGGTGTCATAACCCACATCGTTGATCAATTTCATGGTGGCTTCAAAATCAGCCTCGGTTTCACCGGGAAAACCCACGATAAAATCGGACGACATGGAGATACTAGGGCGAATTGCACGCAGCTTGCGGATAATCGACTTGTACTCCAGCGCCGTGTAACCCCGCTTCATGGCGGCCAAAATGCGGTCCGAGCCCGCTTGTACCGGCAAATGCAAGTGACTGACCAGTTTGGGCAAACGGGCATAACACTCAATCAGCCGAGGTGTAAATTCTTTGGGATGCGAGGTGGTAAAACGGATACGCTCGATACCCGGAACCTCACCGACGTACTCAAGCAACAGCGCAAAATCAGCGATATCATCCGAGTCGCCCATCTTGCCTCGGTAGGCGTTGACGTTCTGCCCCAATAAATTGACCTCACGCACGCCCTGGTCAGCCAGGTCTGCAATCTCGGTCAAGACATCTTCAAACGGGCGAGACACTTCTTCGCCCCGGGTATACGGCACCACACAAAAACTGCAGTATTTGCTGCAACCTTCCATGATGGACACAAACGCGGTGACCCCCTCGACGCGAGCCACAGGCAAGTGATCAAATTTTTCGATTTCTGGAAATGAAATATCGACCTGCGACACACCCTTGGCCTTACGGGCAGCAATCAGGGCCGGCAGACGATGCAGGGTTTGGGGACCAAACACCACATCCACATACGGCGCACGTTTGACAATCGCGGCCCCCTCTTGGCTGGCGACACACCCGCCCACACCGATCACAACATGGGGGTTCAGCTTTTTGAGGTGTTTGACTCGCCCCAAATCAGAAAACACTTTTTCCTGGGCTTTTTCGCGGACCGAGCAGGTATTAAACAGGATGACGTCGGCGTCTTCCGGGTTATCGGTGCGCTCGAGCTGATGCGACTCATGCAACACGTCAACCATTTTGTCAGAGTCATACTCGTTCATCTGACAACCGAATGTTTTGATAAAAATTTTGCCGGCCACAATACGCCTCTACGATGTGAAAGCGCACCCGGAACAATGACATGCGTATGCAACAGGACAGCGAACGCACTACAAGACGCACTGCGCGGGGCACGCTTTGAATCGTTGCACGCAATGGGACGCAAATTGTACACAAAGAGCGACTGGATTACACTTGCAGCTCTCTGACCGTAGTACCGGGAATCGCCATGCCACGCAGCCCCTTTGATCTGATCCCCAATGCATTGTCCGTTTTGTCGACCCTACCCTCACTTGATACGGTGCTGGGCCAGGCCGATCGGGCGCTCAAGTCACTGACCACCACGCCAACCGCCAGCCGCCCCAATCCGGCCCATACGCCACAGGTACAAAAGCAGGCACAGGCCAGCGCCGTTAATGATCTGGATCCCGCGACAAAAACCCACATCGCAGGGCTGATGCGCGTCAATCACGTCGGTGAGGTATGCGCCCAAGCGCTGTATCAGGCGCAAGCCATGGCGACAAACAATCCAGAATTAAAAGCCGTATTCGAAAAGGCCGCTCAGGAAGAAGCCGACCATCTGGCCTGGACGGCCGACCGGCTCAAGGAACTCGATGCCCGGCCCAGCCTGTTGAACCCGGTGTGGTTTATGGGAGCCTACGGTTTGGGCTTGGTGGCGGGCCGCTTTGGGGATACCAGCAGCCTGAGCTTTATGGCTGAAACTGAAAAACAGGTTGAGCACCATTTGGCCAAACACCTCAAACAATTGCCTAACGAAGACGTGCAAACGCGCGCCATCCTCGAGCAGATGCAAGCTGACGAAATAGCCCATGGCAGCAAGGCCCAACACTTGGGTGGTCAATCGCTGCCATTGCCGTTACGTCTGGCGATGAAAGGCATGGCCAAAATCATGACCACCGTTGCTCATAAAATCTGAGCCGGGCCGGGTTGGCACCGGCCCAAGGCGTATGTCCGATCAGTTGGCCAGATCGTCGATCAATTCGACCGAATGGGTAATTTCGGCGGTTTTTTCCAGCATGATCGATGCAGAGCAATATTTCTCGTGTGACAGCTTGATCGCACGCTCGACCAGATTGAGCGACAACCCCCGGCCACGGACCTTGAATTTGAAGTGAATTTTGGTAAAGACCTTGGGGTCTTTCTCGGCGCGCTCGGAGACCAATTGCACTTCGCAGCCGCGAATATCCTGGCCGCTCTTTCGCAAAATAACCACCACATCGTAAGCGGTACAGCCGCCAGTGCCCATCAGCACCATTTCCATGGGCCGAGGTGCCAGGTTGCGCCCCCCCCCATCCGGTGCGCCATCCATGTTCACCAGATGCCCACTACCTGACTCAGCAGTAAAGCTCATATCGGGCAGGCCATTCCACTTGACTACACATTCCATTTGATCAAAACCTCTTTCACAATGTTGCATTGCATCAAAATTTGAGGAAACCCTCGAAAAGCACTCGAATTACACCACTCTTTATAATTATAACTGACTCGACGGTCATATAATTTACCCGTAAGTCCATGTTATTTAAGCTATTTATATAGTTTTAACACGAACAATCCGTTTTGTTGCTTATAAACTAATGTCAGGTTTACGCTCTTGCAGCGCAACAAAACATGGCGTATAGTTCATTCATCGACGTAGCGGTTGCAGAAAAAAGCAAAGTTTCAGGCGGCGGGTTATACACCAAAAGCGTTAAGTGCCTGAAATTAATTAGCAAATATGCGTTTTTGCTCCTCTACGCACCATTGTCTCCTCCACCCTCCTCCTTTGGTGGATTAAACCCAAGCCCCAACCGGCTTGGGTTTTTTTTATCCATTTTACTCCCAGAGCACACAAAAAACCGATCAAGTGTTTGAATCCAAAGCAAAAACCGCTATAATCTTGGGTTCGCCTGCTAGGGAGAG
>DAITMV010000120.1:0-8733 GCA_036834985.1 Burkholderiaceae bacterium
CCAAGGTAGGTTGGGCGGTGGCAACAATAGCGAGCTCGGCCACATCGGCCCGACCACCACCGACAAAACACGGGCACTGGGCACAATGGCATCAAGTGATTCCAGCGTTGACGCCGCACGGCGGAGGCAACGCTGACCGCGTATACAGCCGTTAAGGGCGACAAGGCGCCCAGCGAGGTCAACAACTTGCCCAACAAGGCATTTAATTCGTCTTCAGAGGCGTGGGTATTCCAGATCTGGACAGACCCGATTGGGTCAGACAGCGCCTCCAAGGCCACCCATTTCATTCGGGTGTTACCGATATCGACCAGCAAAACGCTCATGCCATCCTCAGTGACAAATCACCCGAGACCACCGAGCGTACGCCCGTCGGCGTTTGCAACAGATAATGGCCGTGCTCATCAACCCCGAGGGCCAACCCTTGCAGTTGCACCTGCCCTTGCTCGATCACGGATACGGTCTGCCCCACCCATGGATCCATCGCGTGCAAGGCCGGCAACCAAGGCGACAGGCCATGATCAAGCAAATGCGTGATGGCCTGATGAATCTGTTCGGCCAGCGCCTGGGCCAAGGCGGGCGCATCGAGCAAGGCGGCGGCTTGCTCCGGGGTGCAAATCTGCTCTAAGGCGATGGCACCCGCCCCATCCAGGGCGTCATCGACCTGCATGCTGCGGATGTTGATCCCGAGCCCCACGATGACCCAGTGGCTGCTCTCCATGGGCATGGATTCACACAAAAGACCTGCCAGTTTTTTACCCAGAGCCAACACGTCGTTGGGCCATTTCAATTTGACCGGCAAGCCCACCGTTTTAAAAAACTGGCCTAAGGCATAGCCCACGGCCAGCGGAATCAACGACATCATCTCGGGAGTGGCCGACAACTGGCGCGCATAGGACATACATAACGAACGCCCCGGCTCGCTACTCCAGCTGCGCCCGCGTCGTCCGCGACCTGCCGTTTGCTGATCAGTTGCCAGTACAATGCAACGCGGCATGTCGGGGGATACGGGCAATTGGCGCAAACACTGCGCATTGGTTGAATCAACCGACGTCAGCCACACCAGCGGTGGTAGCTCAGGCACGTTGTTTGCAGCGTTTGCGAGGGCTGTCATACACTGGATCAAACCTTTTCAATTTTCATGGGCACATTGTGCCATTCCTTGGATGATGAATCAGTACTACTTACCACGTGCGCAGTACGCTGACACCCTCAAGGCGGGTGCCCAGGATATTCGCGCCATGGCTATGCTGTATGCCTTGCTGGTGATTCATCTGTCGCTGTATCCCTACTCGGATTGGCGTGACCTGGGGGTGGGTGCCTTGGACTACTGGACCACCCCCTGGATACCCCCCCAGCAATCCATTCTGTGGGGCGACATTCTTATCAATGTGGTGGGCTATATTCCCCTGGGGATATTACTGGCCATGGGCCTGTACCCGCGCTGGACCGGCTTGGGCGCCATCACCGTGGCGACTGCCCTGATTGCCTCGCTGGCCTGCGGCCTGGAAGCGGTACAAACCTTTTTGCCGTCCCGTGTACCCTCCAAGCTGGACTGGCTGACCAACACGGCGGGCGGCTTCCTGGGTGCATGGATGGCGCACAATGTATCCCGATGGTTACTGGAAACAGGCGCCTGGCAGCGGGTACACCGCCAATGGCTGGAGGCCCGGTCCGCGCTCGGCATGGTGTGTCTGGTCCTGTGGTTGTTTGGGCTGCTGGCGCCCCAGGCGGTGCCATTTGTGATCGGCCCCTGGTTGGGCGACATGTGGTGGATGGCCGCCTCTCACATCGGCTGGTATGACGACAACAGCCCCCTGATTGATCTGCTGATCGACTATGAAGAAGCCGCAGCCCTGATGGGTACCAGCCTGTTCGTCCTCGGCGCCTGGTCTCTGGGGCTGGCGCAAACCCGCCCTCACTCGCCGCGGTTCAGGCTATTACTTCCGCTCATCGCTTTGACATTGCTGGCCGGATGGCTCGGCCCACAAACCATTCCGTGGATGCAAGGCGAACCCATCCGCTGGCTGGGCGATAGCGATATGGCGGTACGGTTGTCGGTCATGCTCAGCACATTACTTGCATTTATGCTGGCGATGTCAGGTTGGAGCACCCAGCGTCTGGCGCGCATCGCACTGGGTTGCATTCTGCTCGGCTGGCTTTGTACTGCCCTGCTGCCGGGGTACAGCGCTGCAGTGTATGTCCCGGGCAATGATTCAATCACCCGCGTGATGGGACATATCAGCGCAGCCAGCACCTGGGTGGCTACCCTGTGGCCAGCGTTGTCCTTATATGTCGCCTGGCGATTATCGAACTTTTCCTCGAATTCCGGTCAGAAGTGAAGCACCTGCCGGAAAAGACTCAACGAATCGGCGATAATAGCGGTGATTATGTATCCGATTGTCATATATCGAGCGCTCCTGATCACCCAGCGTTAGGATTGCAATCTGCACAAGGCCCCCTGCATGAGTTATTTTGAAAAACACGTGTTTTTTTGCACCAATCAGCGCCCCGAAGGCGAGGCCTGTTGCGCCAACTTCCGGGCCAGTCAAGTGCATGCCTATGCCAAACAGCGGATCAAAGCGCTGGGCCTTAATGGCGAGGGTAAAGTCCGCATGAACAAGGCCGGCTGCCTGGATCGCTGCGAGCTGGGCCCTGTGCTGGTCGTCTACCCGGACGGTATTTGGTATACCTACGTTGATGAAAGTGACGTGGACGAAATTATCGATCAGCACATTTTAAATGGGCACATTGTAGAGCGTCTTCGCCTTCCATGAACGCCCATACCGAACGCACCACCTGGGCGGGCCCCAACGGCCCGATTGAAGTGGCAGTTGATCTGCCCCAGGCCCCCATCGGGCTGGCGCTGGTGTCACACCCCCATCCCTTGTTTGGTGGCACGCTGGATAACAAAGTGGTGCAAACCATCGCCCGTGCCTTCATCTTGCTGGGCTACGCGGTGGTTCGTCCCAATTTCAGGGGGGTTGGCCTGTCAGCGGGCGAACACGACCACGGCCGGGGGGAGACACAAGACCAATTATGGGTCATTGAGTACGCCAAGGCCCATATTCTGGGTGGTTCACTGGCCGACCGCCCGCTGGCATTGGCCGGTTTCTCGTTTGGTGCCTTTGTGACAAGTCACGTGGCGCACACACTGGCCGCCCAAGGCGCGCCCGCCGAAAAACTCGTGCTGGTCGGCACAGCCACGAGCCGTTTTGATGTCGCACCGGTGCCGGCCAACACCTTGGTGATTCACGGGGAAGTGGATGAGACCGTACCCCTGAACACCGTGTATGACTGGGCACGCCCCCAACAGCTGCCGGTGATTGTACTGCCCGGTGTTGAGCATTTTTTCCATGGTCGCCTGCCACAGCTGCGCGACCTGATTGTTCGCCTTTACCCGGCGATGTAAGCCCGGCTTTGTCCAAAGCCGGTTAAAAATTTAAGACCTAAAATACACATGAAATACTCGTTGACGCGCAACCTCCTGTCCAAGCCCTTGTGGGCTGGTGTCTTTACCGCCTGTCTGGGTTTGATCAGTCTACAGACGGCCTGGGCACAAACCGCGGTAGCCGCTCCATCGGTGGCGGCCAAATCATATTTGCTGCTGGATTTATCCACCAATCAGGAGCTGGCCAGCCTGCAAGCAGCTCAACGCGTTGAGCCGGCCTCACTGACCAAGCTGATGACAGCTTACCTAGTGTTTAGCGCCATCAAGCAAAAGCAACTCACACTGAACCAAACCGTCAACGTATCGCCCAAGGCCTGGAAAGCCGAGGGCTCACGCATGTTTATCGAACCCAACCGACCCGTCACCGTGGACGAACTGTTGCATGGCACGATTATTCAATCGGGCAATGACTCGTCCATCGCCCTGGCTGAGGCGGTTGCCGGCGATGAAACCTCGTTTGCAGCGCTGATGAACCGTGAAGCCAAACGCATGGGCCTGAAAAACACCAACTTTAAAAACGCCACGGGCCTGCCTGACCCCGAGCACTACTCCACCGCCGAGGACCTGGGCAAACTGGCGTCCAACCTGATCAAGGACTACCCCGAGTTCTACAAGCTGTATTCAGAAAAGGAATACAGCTACAACGGAATCAAGCAACCTAACCGCAACCGCCTGCTGTGGGTCGATCCCAGTGTGGATGGCATGAAGACCGGCCACACCGAGGCCGCCGGTTTTTGTCTGGTATCGTCCGCCAACCGCACCATGCCCAATGGCACCCAACGCCGCCTGTTGTCCGTGATTCTGGGAACTCCATCAGACTCAGCCCGGGCCCAGGAAAGCCTCAAGCTTTTGAACTATGGCTATCAGATGTTTGAAACGGCTCGGCTGTACAACAAAGGTCAGACTGTCATCACACCGGCGGTGTACAAAGGCAAAGCGGATATGGTCAAGGCCGGGTTCGACCACGACTTGCTGATCTCCGTGCCACGAGGCACCTCCGGTAAACTGCAAGCCAATATCGAACGTCAAGAAACCCTCACCGCTCCGATCCGTAAAGGCGCCGTGGTCGGCCACCTCAAAGTGAATCTGGAGGGCAAACTGGTAATGGACGCGCCCATTCTTGCACTTGAAGACGTCGAACAAGCCGGATTGCTGGGCCGCCTGTATGACAGCGCCCGCCTGTGGATGAAGCGATAAGGATAGCCCTCATGGACAACACTGCCGAGAACAACCCGCGCACAGACACCCTGCTGGAATTTCCATGCGAATTTCCGATCAAGGTGATGGGTAAACGCACCGACCACTTTGCGCACACCGTGGTCAGTGTGGTCCGTGAGCATGCCCCTGATTTTGACGCTGCCACAGTGGAAATGCGGGCCAGCAAGGGGGCCAACTACCTCTCGCTGACCTGTACGGTAAACGCGACGTCCAAAGAGCAGCTCGATAACCTGTACCGAGCCCTCTCTGGGCACCCCGACGTGTCGGTGGTGCTCTAAGTCAGGGCCAGACAAGGCCAAACACATGGATGTGTGTCCGCTGTGCGGTCTGTCCTTAGCGCCGCTTGACCTTAAGCGACGCCGTACTGAGTGCGATAGGCGCTGACCGGCTCACGCCATTTGTTCAAACCCTGCTGGGCGGCTGAATCGGTGTCCAGAAACGCCATCAGGCTGGTCAGGTTGGCAATTGCAATCACCGGGATGCCGTACAGTTTTTCAACTTCCTGCACCGCCGAGTGCTCGGTCATCTGACCGTCACGCATGCCTTTTTCCATCCGGTCCAGCGCAATCAACACAGCGGCGGGCGTTGCACCGGCGGCACGAATCAATTCCACTGACTCGCGCACCGAGGTGCCTGCGGAAATCACGTCGTCGATAATGACCACGCGACCCTGCAAAGGCGCACCCACGATGGTGCCGCCTTCACCGTGATCTTTGGCCTCCTTGCGGTTAAATGCGAAGGGAATGTCACGACCTTGCGCGGCCAGCTGCATGGAGGTACCCGCTGCCAGGGCAATCCCTTTGTAGGCGGGCCCAAACAGCATGTCAAACTCAATGCCATGGGCCTTGGCCTGCTCCAATAATGTGCTGGCATAAAAATGACACAAGGTGGCCAACGAGCCGCCCGTATTGAACAGGCCTGCATTAAAAAAGTAGGGCGACAACCGCCCCGCCTTGGTTTTGAATTCACCAAAGCGCAAAACATTCTGGCTCAGTGAAAAACGAATAAATTCGTCTTGTAGTAATTTGCCCATGGTTGATCCGCAATCATTCAATACGCTCTATTATCCAACTTTCTCGGGCTTCTTGTTTTTAACAACTGCACCTTACGCTCCCATGATACGAATCATCTCTGCCAATCTGAACGGTATTCGCTCGGCCACCACCAAAGGCTTCTTTGACTGGCTGCCCACCACCGGCGCCGACGTGCTGTGTGTCCAAGAGGTCAAGGCGCAAGAGCCCGACCTGACCGACACCCACAAAACGCCGAAAACCGCGCATGGCGACACCTTTAAAAGCTGGTTTCACCTGGCTGAAAAAAAAGGGTATAGCGGTGTAGGCCTGTACAGCCGCGTTGAACCACTGAGTGTGCGCAGCGGCATCGGCGTGGCTGAATTTGACGCGGAAGGCCGCTACGTGGAAGCTGAATTTAACAATACCATCGTAGTCAGCGTGTATTTGCCCTCGGGTAGCAGCTCTGAAGAACGGCAAGCCGCCAAGTTTCGCTTTCTGGAAGCATTCCCCGAGCATCTGCACGCGCTCAAGGCGCGCGGCAAAGCGGTGGTGGTATGTGGCGACTGGAACATCGCCCACACCGAAGCCGATCTGAAAAACTGGAAGGGCAACCTCAAAAATTCGGGTTTTTTACCGGAAGAACGCGCCTGGATGAGCCAGTTGTTTGGCCCTTGGGGTTGGGCTGATGCCTATCGGCAAAAATATCCGCACACCACCGACGAGTGTTACACCTGGTGGAGCAACCGGGGTCAGGCCTATGCCAAAAACGTCGGGTGGCGCATTGACTACCACGTCACCACCCCGGACATCGGGCGTACCGTACAAGAGGCCTCCGTGTACAAAGACCAGAAGTTTTCGGACCACGCCCCCTTGGTGGTGGATTACGACTGGGCGCTATGAGGAGCCCTGCCAGCCCCCTGTAATGTCGCAGGTGATCCAAAACGCAACAATCGATTGTTGATTGGCCCGGGTGCATATCTTGCATATAAATCAGTCGTTTACCTGTCAAACAAACACGACAACCCATGACAAATCGATCTGGTTACACCCGGCATCTCGGCGCTTACGGATTATTGGCCTGGCTTCTGGCCTGCCCCCTGCTTACCCAGGCAGCCAACGTGGAACCGTCCATGACCAACCCTGGCGACTGGGCCGTATTCGGCGGCAACAGTTTGCATCAGCGGCATTCAGAACTCACCCAGATTACGCCCGCTAACGTCGACGCATTACAACCTGCCTGGGAATTTGACACGGGCGTCCCCGGCACCTTCCAGGCCACGCCCATTGTGCAAAATGGTGTGATGTATGTTTCGCTGCCATTTAACCATGTGGTTGCGCTGAATGCGGCCACCGGCCAACTGTTGTGGCGTTACCAGCATGTATTAAACAAGCAGCGCACTTTGTGCTGCGGCCCGGCTAACCGGGGCGTGGCAGTGGCCAACGGACGGGTGTACATGGGCACGGTGGACGCGCGCCTGATCGCGCTGGACGCGGCCACCGGCAAGACACTCTGGGATGTGGACGTGGTAAAAAACCAGTTCGGCATTCACGAAGACGTCAACAGCCTGGGGGACCCCAACCTGGGCAAGGTCTCAGGCACCTCGGGGGCCGGTTTAAACATGGCGCCGATGGTTTACAAAGGCAAGGTGATCATCGGCATTACCGGTGTGGGCTACGGCTTGCATCTGGACTCGCCCGATCCTAACGCTCCGTTAGGTGCTGTCGTGGGCATAGCGGGCAAATACGGGGAGCGCGGTTTTTTAGCCGCGTTTGACGAAAAAACCGGTCAGCGCGTGTGGAATTTTGAAACCATTGCCAGTGAGGGCTGGGAAGGTGCATTCAGCCCCAACACACCCGATGGTGAACCACTGCCCCGCGATATCGCCGCGGAAAAAGCCGCCGCGCCGCAGTTTAAAGACGCCTGGACATATGGCGGTGGATCGGCCTGGAGCACGCCAGCCATCGACACCGAAACAGGCACCTTGTATTTTGGTACGGGCAACCCGTCCCCTCAGATGGAAGGCTCGTCGCGCCCGGGAGACAACCTGTATTCAGTCTCTCTGGTGGCGCTGGACGCCAACACCGGTGCGTACAAGTGGCATTACCAGCAAGTACCACACGATATGTGGGGCTACGATGTAGCCAGCCCGCCCGTGCTGTTTACCGTGCATCGCGAGGGTAAAAATATCCCCGCCGTTGGAGAGGCGGGTAAAACCGGCTGGTTTTATGTACACAACCGGGCCACTGGTCAATTGCTGTTCAAAAGTGCCCCGTTTGTTCCCCAACACAATATGTTTGCGCTGGCTTCCACAGAAGGCACGGTGATTTACCCGGGCGTAGTAGGAGGTTCCAACTGGTCGCCTGTATCGGTGGATGAACAGCGGCGTCTCGTCTTTGTGGCAGCGCTGCACTGGCCGGTCAAATACACCCTGCATGAACTGCCCGCCAAAGGCGACAAGCCGGCCGTCAAGTATTCGTCGATGGCACCGATGGACAGCTCCGAGAGATACGGCTTACTCAGTGCAATCCATATCGACACGGGCCAATTGGTCTGGCAGGTCAAAACCCCTAACCCATTGGTTGGCGGTGTGTTGAGCACACAAACAGGCCTTGTGTTTTCAGGTGAAGGGTCTGGGGAGCTGTTTGCCGTAGAGGCCGCAACAGGTCAACGTCTGTGGGCAGGTAAGGCCGATGCGGGCGTTAACGCACCGCCGGTGACTTATGCGATAGGTGGACGGCAATTTATTGCGGTGGCAGCCGGTGGAAACAAGCTGTTTGGATTTAAAAGTGGGCAAACCATCAAGGCGTGGGCGCTGCCGCAGTAAAAAAAATAGCCAATCGACAAGGCGATGAGCTGCGATGACGATTGGCGACAGAGTCTACAACAGAGGAGAGACACTACAAAAAAACGTTACGCCTCGACCAGCTCTTCCTGGTCAACAGTGTCGGCTTCGTCGTTGACGAAGGCATCCATCATGCCGCGGCCTTTGCCGGCACGCGATGGCATGTGGCACAAGCCACAGACATAATCTTTGGTCAGCTCGTAGGTGTGCA
>DAITMV010000121.1:0-8694 GCA_036834985.1 Burkholderiaceae bacterium
GTTGTTGGCCACCAAAGCTGCAACCGACGTTGCACAGGTTGCCGCTGTTCGCGTAGGCACTGCTGCAGGTTACGTCAAAGGTTTTACCGATGGCGCAGTGACACTGGTCTCTAGCCAGTTCAAAAAAGAAGAACCCAAAAAAGCAGTCAAAAAAGCGACTGTTAAAAAAGCGTCTAAAAAGGCAGTTGCTGCCTGATCGATCCTGATCAAGGCACTACGACGTTGCACGCGTAACAGCGTGCAACGTTGTCACTGACGATGCACGTAAAAAAACCCGCCACAGATCACCGTGGCGGGTTTTTTTTGATGCGTGGCGCGAGAGTCAGGCGTTCTTTCAGTTGTTCTTTTTTTCTGCCGATTTTTCTTCTGGCTTGTGATCACCTAACACGCTTTTTAATGGACACACGCTAAATGCTGGGCACTTTTTGCAGCCGGCAACCACAGCGATGGGACATAACGTCATTTCAAGCCTCAGATAGTGTTAAACAAGGCTTGATGATTGCACGCGGATGGGCTGATGTCACGATGTAAAAAAGAGTCACGCCTCCAGCCGTTGCTATGCCACGGCCGATTGCAAACCCCGGGGCGGCAGCTTGGCCTCGCGGATGGGTAAATTCACCAGCGCCGCCAACAGCGCTAATGCAATATCGGCATACCACATCCATTGAAAGTTTCCGAACCGCACCATGGCAATGCCACCCAACCAAGCCCCCAGAAACCCGCCGACCTGATGCGACACCAGCGTCAATCCAAACAAGGTGCCCAAATAGCGTGTACCAAACAGCTTGCCCACCAGCCCAGCGGTGGGCGGTACTGTGGCCAGCCAGGTAAAGCCCAGCACCGCCGCAAATACATAAAACGTCAGCGTGGTTTTTGGTGCCATCAGATACAGCACAATCACCACCGCACGGCTGGCATACATCAGCGACAAGATGTACTTCATCCGGAAGCGCCCACCGGCAATACCTACCACGATGCTGCCTGCAATGTTAAACAGCCCGATAATCGACAAAGCCGCTGCCGATACATTCGCGGGCAAGCCGCATAACGACACCTCGCCGGGCAAATGTGTCACCAAAAAGGCGATATGAAATCCGCAGGTAAAAAAGCCCGCGTGCAGGGCCAGATAGCTCGGATTTTTGAGGGAGGTCTTGATGTGTTCCCACATCGACTCGTCGTGATGACCTGCGGCAGCAGCCGTTGACAGAGTGGGGACCCCTTCCGCCGGGGCGGGCGATTTCAATGGCAGGCCCAATGGCAAGGTCAGCAGGGCGGCAAAGGCCATCGACAACATGGTCACCACCCAGCCGAAGCTGGCAATCAAGGCCTGAATCAATGGGGCAAATACAAACTGCCCAAAGGAGCCGCCGGCGTTGATGAATCCCCCGGCAAACGACCGCTGCTGAGCAGGCAGGCGCTGCGCCGCTGCAGCCATCAGGATCGAGAAGCTGCCCGCACCGGCCCCGGCGGACATCAAAATGCCCAGCGTCATGGTTAAACCAAACTGGCTGTCCACAAACGGCGTGGCGGCAAACCCGATGGCCAGCAACACGGCACCCATCGCGATCACACGGTAAGAGCCGTATTTGTCTGAGATGGCACCAAACACGGGTTGGGCCAGGCCCCACATCAATTGCCCCACCGCGAGTGCAAAACTGATCGACACCAACCCCAGGTGGGTGGCCGTGTTGATCGGCGATACAAACAGCCCCGAGCTTTGTCGCGCGCCCATGGTGATCATCAGCACCGCAGCGGCGCTGATCATCAGTAACCACCCTTGTCGGGTGTTGTGGGTGTTGGCTTGCGCAGTCATGAAGCACCTGTCTCGGTGAATGTGAGTGGACCTGAACCGCTGAAGCGATCCAGATACAAATAAATCACGGGCGTGATGTAAAGGGTTATGACCTGCGAGAAGATCAATCCACCCACCACTGCCAATCCTAATGGTTGTCGCAACTCGGCGCCAGCGCCCAGCCCCAGGGCAATCGGCAAGGCCCCCATCAGCGCGGCCAATGTGGTCATCATGATGGGTCTGAACCGCAAAATGCAGGCCTGGTAGATGGCCTCATCCGGTGTCAGCCCCTGACTGCGCTGCGCATCAAGTGCAAAGTCGATCATCATGATCGCATTTTTTTTCACAATACCAATCAGCAGCAAAATGCCGATGGTGGCAATCAGCGTCAGCTCCATGCCAAACAACTGCAAGGTGATCAGCGCTCCAATAGCCGCCGACGGCAGGCCCGCCAAAATCGTGATGGGGTGAATAAAGCTCTCATACAGCACGCCGAGCAAGACATAAATCACCAGCAAGGCCACCCCGAGCAATACATACTGGCTGGTTTGCGAGCTTTGGAACACGGCGGCATCCCCGCCGTAATTGGTCACCACGCTGGCCGGGAATTTCAAGGAGGCCTTAATGGCATCCAGCTTTTTTGTGGCATCGCCCAGGGCCACCTGAGGGGCTAGGTTAAACGAGAGGGTGATGGCCTGCAGTTGCCCTTGATGATTCACCGCCGTTGGGCCTGCAGTCCGTTGGATGCTGGCAAACGCTGACAGCGGGATGAGCTGCCCCGCCCGGTTGCGCAGGTGGATTTGCGCGATGTCCGATTCAAATTGCTTGGATTCAGGCGCTGCTTCCATGATCACCTGGTAGCTGTTGGTGCTGCCGTAAATGGTCGAGACCTGCCGTTCACCAAAGGCCGAGAACAAGGCGTTTCGTACGTCACCCAGCGCGATGCCCAGCAGGTTGGCCTTGTCGCGGTCAATGTTGACACTGGCTTGCAGCCCCCGGTTTTGCGAGTCGCTGGTCACGTCCCTGAACACCGGGTCGGCCCGCATTTTTTCCATCATCAGGTTGGCCCACACATTTAATGAATCACCACTGACGCTTTGCAGCGTGTACTGGTAGCGGCTTTTACTGGCCCGGCCACCCAGTTGCAGGTTTTGCACCGGGCTTAAATACACTTGAACGCCGGGCACCCCCCGTACTTTTTTGCGCAAACCTTCCACCACGGCGGACATTTTTTGGCGTTCATTACGCGGTTTGAGCACCACAAACATGCGGCCGGTGTTTTGTGTATTGGCTCCGCTGCCGCCGTTAAATGAGCTCACGTCTTGCACGTTGGGATCGGCTTTGATGATGGCGGCTACCTTGTTTTGCAGAGCCACCATCGCCGAGAAAGAAATGTCTTCGCTTGCCTCGGTACTGACCCGCAATTGGCCGATGTCTTCTTCCGGGAAAAACCCTTTGGGCGCGACCACAAACAAATAGGCCGTTAACGCAAAGGTGCCCAGCGCCACCAGCCCCACCCACGGTTTGTGGCGCAGCGCGACAGACAGGCTTCGTCCATACGCGTCCTGAACGCGTGCAATAAAATCGTTGTGTTCGTGGGCGTTATGGTTTGTTGTGTTGTTGGCCGGCTTGATAAAACGGCTGCACATCAGCGGCACCAGCGAGAGCGAGACCACGGCAGACACCAGCACCGCCAGCGACACCACCACCGCAAATTCGTGGAACAGCAGCCCGATCACGCCGGGCATAAAAAAGATCGGAATAAACACCGCCACCAGCGACAGCGAGATCGACACAATCGTAAATCCCATCTCGCGTGCGCCCTGCAGCGATGCTTTGAGGGGCGGGATGCCATCATCGATGTGGCGAACAATGTTCTCCAGCACCACAATGGCATCATCCACAACAAGCCCTACCGCCAGGGTGATCCCCAGCAGCGAGACGTTGTTCAGGCTGTATCCCAAGGCATAGAGCAGCGACAAGGTGCCAATCAGGCAAATGGGCAGCGTGACGGCCGGAATCACCGTGGCCATCAGCTTTTTCAGAAAAATAAAAATCACCAGAATCACCAGGATCACGGTGAACAGCAGCGTCAGGTTTACATCGTGCAGGGCTTCACGGATGGAGCTGGACCGGTCATTGACCAAGCGCACTTCGACTGACGCCGGCATCTGGGCCTGCAACCCTGGCATGATGCGGCGAATGCTGTCGACCACTTCAACCGTGTTGGCATCGGGTTGGCGCTGCACCGCCAAAATGATCGAGGGCTCACCGTTGTTGCTCGCAGCAGCATGAACCGACTCGTAACTATCCTGCACCTGCGCCACCTCTTTAAGGCGCACGGGCGCATCGTTTTTGCCGCCCACAATGATCTCTTCAAAGGCACGTGCATTGCTCAGTTGCTCATTGGCAGCAATGGTCAGTACCTGGGCCGGGCCTTCGAGCGTACCCACTGGCGTATTTGCATTGGCCTGTCGAATGGCCGTAGCCAGTTCATCCAATGTGATGTTGCGCGCCGCCAGCAGGGCCGGGATCACACGGATGCGAACTGCAAAACGCTTTTGTCCGTACACGGTGACTTGCGCAACCCCGTTGAGGGTCGAGAGTTTGGGCGAGATCAGGTTTTCGCCATAATCGTTTAAATCCGAGAGCGACATCGAGGGCGATTTGAGCGCGAGCAACAGCACGGGCGCATCGGCCGGGTTGACCTTTCGGTAGGACGGCAGTTGCGTCATCTCGATGGGTAACGAACGCTGCGCGCGCAACAGAGCGGCTTGAATATCCACAGCGGCTGCATCAATGTTGCGATCGTTATCAAACTCAATGGTGATGGACGTCGCCCCTTGGGTGTTGACGGAGCTGATCAGGCTCACACCCTCAATGGTTGAAAATTGCTTTTCCAGCGGCAACGCGACGGAGGAGGCCATGGACTCCGGGCTGGCACCCGGCAGGTTCGCACTGACGTTGATCACCGGCGTGTTGTAGCTGGGCAGGGCGGCGATCGGGATTTTGGTGTAGGCCAACAGGCCCGCCAATACCAGGCTGAGCGACAGCAAAATCGTCATCACCGGACGACGAATACACAACTCGGACAAGCTCATGGGCGCGCTTCTTTGAGAGGGCTGCCGGGCTTGACGTTTTGCTTGCCACTGACCACCACTTTATCGCGGGCATCGATGCCCGATACCACGGTGCGCTCGCCCAGCTCGGCCAGCACCCGGACCGGTTTGGGCTGCGCTGTCATCTTCTCTGTTACCACATACACCAGCGGTTGGGTGGGGGAGGTGATGATCGCCTCTGAAGGCACAGTCACCGCGTTGTCCAGATGCTGAACCGGTACATCCAGCGTCACGTATTGACCCGGCCACAGCGTCTGGGTTGCATTGGCAAATTGCGCTTTGGCTTTAACGGTGCCTGTCTGTACATCAACCAGGTTATCAACAAACAGCAGCTTGCCTTCCAGTGCGGTTGACGTTTGCTCACCGATCGGATCTGGCAGGGCCATCACCTTGGCATTGTTCTTTTGCAGGAGCGATTGCAGATAGCGTTCGGGAATCGCAAACGACACATTGATCGGGTCCAGCTGGGTTACGGTGACCAAACTGCTGGCAGGTTGTACCAATGTGCCCGGGTACACATTGATGATCCCGGCCCGGCCTGACAGCGGCGAGCGAATGGTCTGATAGCTTAGGCTCACCTGCCCGGCCAATATCGCCGCTTCGGAGGCTTTGATGGCGGCCTGTTGACCATCGACCTGGGCTTTAAGGGTGTCCACGGCGCTGGGCGATACAAATTGTTTGTTGGCCAAATCCTGGCTGCGCAGCAGTTGCCGTTGCAAATCAGCCAGTGTGGCCTGGTCTTTGATCAGTTGGGCCTTGAGCTTGGCGACGTTGGCCTGGTCGGCGCGATCGTCCAAGGTAAAAAGCAGCTGCCCTACTTTAACAAACTGGCCCTCTTTGATGTGTACTTTGCTGATGGTGCTGGTCACCTGCGCATGCACATCCACGGTGTTGATGGCGCTGACCTGTCCATTGGCCTTGATGCGGATATCCACCGGGGCCTGTTGAGCCTGTACCCAGGTCACCACAACAACCGGGGTTTTTCCTTTGACGCTACTGCCGCCCGCGGTTTTGTCAGCCCCCGCTCCCGAGGGTACCCCTGGCGATGTGCCGCTTGGGTGCATCCAGAACCAGCCAGCGGCGGCACCTGCCAGCGCCAGGGTGGCGACGGCTCCGGTGATTGTCCATTTTGACTGCAGTATCGTCATCGTTGCATCTATTCATAAACTGGCTCACATAGTAATGCGCAGCGGCCTGTCAGTGTGTTGTAAGTCAAAAAACGTCTTATAGGAGGTATGAGCCCACTCCCGCCGAATAGTTCGCCACCTGCTGCAACCGAGAGCACCGAGCCTGTTGTGCAGCGGTCGGATGCCGAACGCCGCCAGCGCGCCCGGCGCTATTGGGCGCTCAATCAGCGTGTCACCGGCTGGTTGCTGCTCCTGTGGTTCGCCGTCACGTTTGGGTTTACGGTATTTGCCGATTCCCTCACCTTCACGGTGCTGGGCTGGCCGTTTTCGTTTTGGGTGGCCGCCCAAGGTTCCTTGCTGGTTTATATCATGATCGTGTTTGTCTATGCGTGGGTGATGGACCGACTCGATGCGCGCTACCGCCCCTGACCTGTTTGCAACTGCAATACTCTGATCGCAGCACAGGCGTTACACTGTGGTCCTCATCTAAAGGGGACGTCATGGTTGGCTCCAACAGCACACAACACACAGTACTGATCACAGGCGGGGCGAGCGGTTTGGGTCTGGCTCTGGCAAAAGCGTATCAACAGCGGGGTTGGCAGGTGCTGATCGTTGATCTGGACGATGCCAAGACGCAAGCGGCTGCCGCCAGCCTGGGGCAGGGCGTTTATGCGCGGGTGTGTGATGTACGTGACGAACAACAACTGATCGCAGCGCGCGACTGGATGCTGGCCCAGTGGGGGCATGTGGATTGCGTCGTCAACAATGCAGGTGTCTCGGTGGCGGGCAATATCGAGGATGTATCACTGGACGATTGGCAGTGGATCATCGACATCAATCTGTTGGGTGTGGTGCGGGGCTGCAAGGTGTTTACGCCCGTGTTCAAAAAGCAGCGCAGCGGCCGTTTTATCAACATTGCCTCCATGGCCGGTTTGATTCATCCTCCCCAAATGGCCGCTTACAACGCCACCAAAGCGGCGGTGGTTGCAGTCTCGGAAACAATCAAGGCTGAATTGTTTAATCACCAGGTGGATGTGCATGTGGTGTGCCCGGCGTTTTTCAGAACCAATCTGGCCGATAGCCAGCGCTCGGCCAACAGCGAGATCGACGCCTTTACCCGCAAGCTCATCACCCGCGCCAAAAAATCTGCAGACGATGTCGCTGAACTCATTTTGCAAGCGGTGGACAAGAACCGGTTTCATATCCTCACCCACGAGCCCGAGCGCCGCATCTGGCTGTTTAAACGCCTGGTGCCGTATGCCGTGTATTTTGACCAAGTCAAAAAACAGGTCAACAAGGTGATGGTGCGCAGAAAGAAGGCCGCATGAGTACGGTGTATCTGATTCGTCACGGTCAAGCATCGTTTGCCAGTGATCACTACGATCAGTTGTCGGACGTGGGTGTCTTGCAATCGGAAGTTTTGGGGCAGACACTCGCCCAGCGTCTGGCCAGGCCATCGACCCAGGAATCGCTCCCGCTGTTTGTTGCCATGGGCGCCATGAAACGCCATGCGCAAACGGCCGATGCCTGTCTGGCTCAACTGGGGCATGAGCTTACAGGCCATGCCGTGTTGCCCGATTTGAACGAATACAATTTTGAAGAGGTGTTGTACCGCTACAAGCCCGAGTATAAAGACCGCTCGGTGCTGCTGGCCCAGGCATCCAAAGCCCCTAACCCGCTGCGTTTTGTGACAGAACACTTTGTGGCCGCAGCCCATCGTTGGGTGGGTGGGCAGTTTGATGCAGACTACACTGAGTCATGGGAAGACTTTGCAGCGCGCTGTGTGCGAGGGCTTCAGACAGTGACTGCGCAACTGGATAAACATCAGACCGCGCTTGTTTTCACCTCAGGCGGCGTCATTTCTACGATTGCCCAGCACTGTATGGGCGTGAGCAATCAGGATGCATTTGCCATCAACTGGAACATGATCAACGCCTCGGTGAGCAAACTGACAGTGGGGCGTGACGGTGTTCGACTACTCACCCTCAACGAACATGCGCACTTTGAAGGTGAGCGCGCGCATCTGTTAACGTTTAAATAAACGCGAAGCGGGCCGTGTTGAACGGTGCAGGCCCAGCATCCCGGCCATCAGCAGGATCAAGCCTGGCCAACCCAGATGACCGCCGCCCCCTCCGCCTCCCGAGCCCGAGGTGCTGGGTGTTGATGAGTTGCTGCTGGGGGTTGCAGACCCCGCACTGGGGGACGAGCCCGCACTGATCGACTCATTGCTGGTGCTAGTACCCAGCAACGGCGTCAGGATATCCGGTAACAAGCTGGTGGAGGCCGTCGTGGCCGTTGCACCAATCACATCTTTTTGCACGGTATGGCTGCCTGAGGCATCCGATACGGTCAATTGCACGCGATAGGCGCCCGTCACATTGGGCACGGTGATGGTAACCGTCGCGCCGGAGGATGCGCTGAGGGTCGCCAGTTGAGTGCCGCTGGAGGGCAGGTTTTTGGTGATGCTCCATACATACTGCAAGGTTTGTCCGCCTGCCGAGTAGCTCTTGCTCGCATCCAGTGTGGCGCTTTGGCCCGGCGCTACAATGGTTGGGCCCACGACGTTGGCCAGCACCGATCCGGTGGCACTGGCAGCCACTGCCGCCGCGGTGTCCAGCATGCCGGCACCACACACAGACGTATTGCAGTTACAGGC
>DAITMV010000122.1:0-8689 GCA_036834985.1 Burkholderiaceae bacterium
CCTTTGAAGAGGCTGGCGTGTCGGACAAGTCGGACCCTTCCGCTTGATGCGACTCCTGAGGGCTGCCGCCATCGGGTTACGGGATGAGGCGCGCTTGTTTCGCTCGGCCTTGCAATTCTTTACCCGACTTCCCATTCTCGCGTGGGTGGGTTATCAGCCCACCGATGTGCATCGCAGTCCGCGGTATTTTCCCGCCGTGGGCGCCGTGGTGGGGGGCATTGTAAGCCTAATTGCGCTGGTGGCCATGCGGTGGTGGAGCGTTCAGGTGTCCATGGCCCTGGTGTTGATTGCTTCCTTGCTGCTAACCGGCGCCTTTCATGAAGACGGGTTCGCTGATGTGGCCGACGGCTTTGGCGGTGGCTTTACCCCGGAACGGGTGCTTGCCATCATGAAGGACTCCCGCGTGGGTGCGTATGCCCTCGTGGCCATCACCGCGGCTTTCCTGCTTCGTTGGGCCTTATGGGTCGATTTGGCTCAGCGAGGGCCTGAGGCCCTGATCGCCGGGTTGGTGGGTTCGCACACGGTCAGTCGCTGGTATTTGTTGAGTCTGGTTCGCACCCTGCCTTATGTTCGCGATGACGCGTTTGGCAAGGCCAAGCCTGTGGCGCAGGGCATTTCAACAGCGCAATGCATTCTGGCCGGTTGGCCCCTGCTGCCTGCAGGGCTGGTGTACATGGCAGGGCCTGCATGGGCCCAACTCCTGCCTTGGTCAGCCGTCCTGGCAGCCCTGTTGGTGTGTTTGCTGGTCCCCATCGTGATGGGGGCCTGGTTCAAGGCCCGGATTGGCGGCTACACCGGCGACTGTCTGGGAGCCACCCAGTTTGTTGGCGAGCTGGTGTTTTTGCTGGCAATCACTGCGAGCCTGTCCACATGAGCGCACTGCTCCTGATTCGGCATCCTCCACCGTTGGTGGCCAATGGCCTGTGTTATGGGCGCACCGATGTAAGTATTGACGGCTCCCGGTTGGATGCGCTGGCGCATGGATGGTCCGAGGAGCTTCAGACGCTTCTGGCCGACGCACCGCTGGCAGGGTTGCGCCTGGGCCGCATCATCACCAGCCCACTGTTGCGCTGCAGCCTTTTCGCCACCGCGTTGGCCAACGCAGTGGGGCATCAGCAAGTCTTAACGGACCCCCGGTTGCAAGAGCTTGACTTTGGCAGGTGGGAGGGCCGGCTCTGGACCGAGATTCCCCGTTTCGAACTCGACGCCTGGGCTGCAGACATGCAAGGCTATGCGCCGGGTGGCCGGGAAAGTGCCCATGATTTACAGGCACGGGTTCATGAGGCCCTATCGGACTACGGCCTATTCGACGGAATTTTCAAATCAGGCACTTTCGATATCGTGGTGACGCATGCTGGTGTCATCCGCGCAGCCTTGGTGATACTCGGTTGTGCAGGATGGGACGACTTGTTCTCAACCCAATGGGCGGCTCAACTCCAATATGGAGCAGGTGTTGTATGGGCGCCCCAAGGGCTTGCCCAAATAAGGGACAACCCTGACTCCGTCCTTAAGTTTGTTCACCCACCCGTGGTATAGTCGCCTGCGAGTCAGCCGGGCGTAAGGCTTGCTTAGGCATTGCTTGCGTCACGAATTCCTGACAAAAAATACCAAAAATAGCTTCTCTTGGAGGTTTTCATATGAAAATCGGCATTCCGGCCGAAACGCGAGCTGGAGAAACCCGCGTCGCCGCCACGCCCGAGACCGTCAAAAAGCTGATTGCACAAAAGCATGAAATTGTTGTGCAGTCAGGCGCCGGTGTTAACAGTTCCATTCTTGACAATGCCTATGAGGCGGTCGGTGCAAAAATCCTGGGCTCAGCTCAGGAGGTGATTGCTGCGTCCGATGTCGTACTCAAGGTGCGTTCACCCTCAAGCGATGAGTTAAGCCACTACCGCAAGGGCCAAGTGCTCGTGGGCATGCTCAACCCGTTTGATGCCGACGGCTTGGCCACGCTGAACAATGCCGGGCTGACCGCCTTCGCGCTGGAAGCTGCGCCGCGAACCACCCGAGCACAAAGCATGGACGTCCTGTCCTCCCAGGCCAACATCGCCGGTTATAAAGCCGTGATGATTGCTGCCAACGAGTACCAGCGTTTTATGCCCATGCTGATGACCGCAGCCGGTACCGTCAAGGCCGCGCGTGTACTGATCCTCGGTGTTGGCGTAGCGGGTCTGCAAGCGATTGCAACCGCCAAACGCTTAGGGGCCGTCATTGAAGCCTCAGACGTTCGTCCTGCTACCAAAGAGCAGGTTGAGTCGCTCGGCGCCAAGTTTGTGGATGTGGCCTTTGAAACCGACGAAGAACGCGAAATCGCAAAAGGCGTCGGTGGTTATGCCCGCCCCATGCCCGAGAGCTGGATGAAGCGTCAGGCCGCTGCGGTGCACGAACGTGCCAAGCAGGCCGATATCGTCATCACCACGGCCCTGATTCCCGGTCGTAAGGCGCCCACGCTGCTGCATGAGAACACCGTGGCTGAGATGAAACCAGGCTCAGTCATCATCGACTTGGCGGTTGAACAGGGTGGTAACTGCCCCTTGTCCAAACTGAACGAAGTGGTCATGACGTCAAACGGTGTCAAAGTGGTGGGTTATCCCAACCTGGCCACTCAAGTGGCGGCTGATGCCTCGGCCCTCTATGCCCGCAACGTGCTCGATTTCCTCAAGCTCGTGGTCGACAAAGACGGCCAGTTCACCATCAATCCCGAAGACGACATTGTGGTCGCCACGCTGATGTGCACTGGCGGCGAACTCAAACGTAAAAATTAAGAGGTCAGACATGGATATCATCAGCCATACCGTCACTAACCTGATTACCTTTGTTCTGGCCATCTACGTGGGTTATCACGTGGTCTGGAACGTTACCCCCGCCCTGCACACGCCTTTGATGGCCGTGACCAACGCGATTTCCGCGATTGTGATTGTCGGCGCCATGCTGGCCGCTGCACTCACCGTCACCCCGCTGGGTAAATTCATGGGAACGCTGGCCGTTGCCTTGGCCGCCGTGAACGTGTTTGGTGGGTTCCTGGTGACTCGCCGCATGCTTGAAATGTTCAAGAAGAAGAAATAACCACGGCGTTTCTGGAGAAATACGATGCAATTAAGTATGAATACCGTGACGCTGTTGTACCTGGTAGCGTCCATCTGTTTTATTCAGGCCCTCAAAGGTCTGTCGCACCCCACCACCTCGCGCAAAGGTAACGCCTTTGGCATGTTGGGTATGGGTATCGCCGTGGCCACCACCATTGCGCTGATATTCAAGCTCAGTGGCGAATCTGCGGTTGCCGGCATGACCTACGTGCTCGGTGGCTTAGTGGTTGGCGGCGGCGCTGGTGCCGTGATGGCCAGCCGTGTCGAGATGACCAAAATGCCTGAACTGGTCGCCTTCATGCACAGCATGATCGGTCTGGCCGCTGTGGCCATTGCCGTGGCTGCTGTGGCCGAACCTGCCGCCTTTGGCATCACCCCCCTGGGCATCACCGAGATCCCTTACGGTAACCGTCTGGAATTGTTCATCGGTACCTTTGTGGGGGCGATCACCTTCTCTGGTTCGGTGATTGCGTTTGGCAAGTTGTCGGGCAAGTATAAGTTCCGCCTGTTCCAGGGCGCGCCCGTACGCTTTAAGGGCCAGCATGCCCTGAACGCGTTGTTGGGCCTGACCATGATCGGCAGCGGCATCGCCTTTTTCATGACACAGGACTGGACGCCCTTTATTGTCATGACCGTTGTTGCATTTGTGCTGGGTGTGACCTTGATCATCCCCATTGGCGGTGCTGACATGCCCGTGGTGGTGTCCATGCTCAACAGCTATTCGGGCTGGGCGGCGGCGGGCATCGGCTTTTCGCTGAACAACAGCATGCTGATCATCGCCGGTTCGCTGGTGGGATCGTCCGGTGCCATTTTGTCCTACATCATGTGCAAGGCGATGAACCGTTCGTTCTTTAACGTGATTCTGGGTGGTTTTGGTGGCGATGCGACAGAAGCGGCTGCCGGTGATGGCAAACAGCGCACCGTACGCAGCGGCTCGTCCGACGACGTGGCGTTCCTGTTGACCAATGCCGAAACCGTGGTCATTGTTCCCGGTTACGGCCTGGCGGTGGCCCGTGCCCAGCACGCGCTCAAGGAATTGTCTGAAAAGCTGACTCACCTGGGCGTGACGGTGAAATACGCGATTCACCCCGTGGCAGGTCGTATGCCGGGCCACATGAACGTGTTGCTGGCTGAAGCTGAAGTGCCTTACGACCAGGTGTTCGAAATGGAAGACATCAACAGCGAGTTTGCACAAACCGACGTGGTGTTGGTCTTGGGTGCTAACGACGTGGTCAACCCTGCAGCAAAGACCGATCCCAAGTCGCCGATTGCAGGCATGCCAATTCTTGAAGCCTACAAGGCTAAAACCATCATTGTGAACAAGCGCTCCATGAACGCTGGTTATGCCGGTCTGGATAACGAATTGTTCTATATGGACAAAACCATGATGGTGTTCGGTGATGCCAAAAAAGTAATTGAAGATATGGTCAAAGCGGTGGAGTAATACCACCGGCGATGCCTTGTTGCTGGCCAGCGGCTAAGGCAAGCAGCACACAAAAAACCCGGGACAGGCTCCCGGGTTTTTTGTGCTTGGAACTTATTGTCAACGTCGGGTTACCCACAGGGTTAGCTTCCGATTCCGCCTTCCTGCCGGCGGTTCCTTTTTCACCATGCCTCCTGTTTCATCTGTAAATCCTGGTGCAGGATGCACGGCTACCTCGGCAACAACCCATCTGCCTGCAGGGGGCAGTGCATATAAACAATACGCGACAAGCCGGCTGTGTTTTCAGGGTGATGCGGCGTCTTTAACAGGGCCTGTTCGGGATTACCTGCTGTCAGCCTCACCGTTTGCCGCTCAACAGGCCGGTGTGCATGCACTGACATCCCCCATCGCTGCCGCACCTGTTTGCAGCCCGACTCAACAGGGTCACTGCGACCGTTTACTCGATGAGGCCATGGCGTCCGGACAGGGCATTTTTCAGTTTGTATCCCCAGCGGCGCACCATAACCTTCCCAGTCGAGATGTCCCGCTTGCCGATTATCTGCTGTGGCGACTCGCGCTAACTCCCCATCAAGGTTGTCAGGTCGGCCGTTACACGGTAACCCGGTTGGATATAACGCACCATGATGAGGGTCGAAAAGCGTACACGGCTTTCTGTAAAGATAGAGCGGGCAGAGAGTTCTCAATACCCATTACTCAAATTGGCTTGAGTTACAAAGCGCAGTTTTTTGATGTGGATCAGCTTGCCCAAGTTCACGCTTACTACCAGGAGCATATAGGTTTACGGACTGATTCCTGTCAACAGCCTGTTGATTTTACGTCGGGTTCATCCAGTGCTCCGACCTTGGTCAGCTTTGGTGGTTTTGGAAGAAATGCCGCCTTGCTCGGTTGCATCGAAGGGTTGGCGCAGCTCAAACAGGCGCAACGCAGTTTGTCCGATGGTGATGTATCGCACTTACTCGATCAGATCCGTGGGCAAGGTCGCCGACAACACGATGCCCGCTTTTTACAGAATGCCAAGCAATTTGACGCCGTAGTGGAGTTTTTAAAGCAGCAGCAATCGAATCACCGCACGCGACCCCATTGTGCATCCGATGCAGACGCCGCACCGCAGGCCGCATCGGGTGGATTGGATAAAAATCTGCGCCCGACCGGGAGGGCCCGACGTCCCGCCTTGCATGATGTCGTAGCGCCCGAGCCTTTGGCCGGCGCGCCCCGCACGGTTGCAAAGCGGCTCAGACCCGCCGCGGGCAGGTCCCCTTATTCAAGGTCTGCATCCACTGAGTCACTGGAGTCAACTGTGTCGGGGCCGAAGTTACGCCAACAGTATTCCGATTGGCGCCCGGCCGCTTTGGGCTGGCGGACGGCTTTGCTCTCGAGGTCGGTGGAGGGTCTGAGCGATCCTCTGCCCTACAGGACAGTCCATCAGAAGCTCCGTGACATCACAAATCAGTCTGAATTGGGGCTGATGGTGTGCGGCAGCTCCGATACTGCCTTGTTAGACCAATTTTTGATTCCCGTGAACCTGATTGAGCCAGACAAAAATAAGCCTGTTGCCGGTTCGATTCGGTTTTTGGTAGCCATGCGCTTATTAGAGTGTGCCTTGGGCTACGACAAAGACCAGTCGCAACGCCAGGGATTGAACAAGGTGGATGACAAAGAGGCGTCATTAACAATGCTTGTTCGAGCCATGCGATACCTGCACGCATTTATTAAACCTGAGCCCTCTGCCAGCCCCGAGCCCGAACGCCAGGAACCAAAAAAGGCATCGGGTTACTCATCTTTTCTTAAGAAAATATTCCCTTTTGTTGGAACAAAAAAACATGTTTAAAAACCCTGTCAGCTCGGTTGGGAGTTTGTCTACCCCCTTTACTCATCCCCACGAGGTAGGGTGTGCGCGGACCACCCAGGGCCCGGCCAAGCCGGGCATCACGGCGCGTTTAACGTTTGTAGGCACCTCCAGCGCGTCGGCTGATTCGGCACGCGACTATCTTTTGTCATCGTCACCGTTTGCATCGTCTGATCCAGCTGCTGCCGATGTTTTAATACACAATCCAATCACTTCCGCTGCCGCCGCAAAACTTTACAGTGATGATCAAGCGCTTCGTTGTGATGAGGTACTCGCAGAGGCGATGGCCTCTGGTCATGGTGTTTTCCAATTTGTATCGCCGGCAGCGCATCGCCGCCAACCGAGTCGTGATATACCGATTGCCGATTACCTGATGACTCGGTTTTTGACTGGTTCTACAGGCCCATTAAACATTGGAGGGTGCGAAGTCATAGGCATAGGTCTGAAGGAGGACAAAGATGGTGTGTGCAAAACCTACACGGTTAGCTATAAACATCCAACGTATGGTCCACAGGACATGAAAATTACGCAGGTGGGTATCAGTTATCAAGCGCAGTTTTTTGGCGCCAAGCAGCTTGCTCAGATTCATCAATACTACCAAGCACATCAGGACGTACAACGCTCGTCGAGAAACCCAGTGTCTGATCAATCGACTGGTGCACAGTCAGTTTGTGCTCCCACCTTGGTCAGCTACAGCGGGTTTGGTCGAAACGCTGCATTGCTCAGTTGCGTTGAAGGGCTTGAACAAATTCGTAAGGCCCGCGGCCCCTTGTCTGATGATGATATGTCGGCATTGGTCCGCCGCATTCGGGAGCAAGGTCGCGAAACATACGATAGCCGCTTTTTACACAACGACAAGCAGTTTGATGCGGTGGTTGAGTTTCTGAGCCAGCAACGAGATGCTTGTATGTCGGCAGCAATTGCTCAAGCCACGCCCGAATATCCCCTGCCAAGTAACGATCCGCCCCCGTTTGTAGAGACGCACAGTCGCCTTCAACTAGTAAGCTCTAACGAGTCGGATGGCCTTATTGAGCCCGCGTCCTCAGGCACCTCTACGCCGAGGGAGGGCAATCCAGCACTTCAACGTGCTTTGACCCGCAGCTTGCCAAGGGTTCCCGGTCAGCTCGATTTATTGTCTGCAATGAATGACAAGGAGGTGCTGGGTGAGGCCGGGGATGAGGTAGATGATGACAGGTCTGTATACAATGTTGAGGACGATTCGAGTGCTTTGGAACAACGGCCCAAATCGCCCCCGCCTGTGGGCAGCCCACCCAACTCAACAGACGGTGTGACCAGAGCCCCTCGACCTGAGGGACCGATTCATCCGTTGCTAGCCGCCGCTGGAGTTAAGTCTGTACCAGACAGTTGGTGGTGATTTGAATAGGCTGCGGAGTTACGCCGACCGCTCAAGAAACATCGCATCGCCGTAGCTGAAAAACCGGTAACGCTGTGCGATGGCATGTGCATACGCGTTGCGTATGGTGTCCATCCCTGCAAAGGCGGACACCAGCATCAACAAGGTGCTTTTGGGTAGGTGAAAATTGGTAATCAGTGCATCCACGACTGCAAAGGCATAGCCCGGGGTGATGAAAATATCTGTATCTCCCTGCTGGCGGTCTGCTGCCCACGCCCATGATTCGAGCGCACGCATGGAGGTGGTACCCACCGCAATGATTCGGCGACCTTCCCGGCGGGCTTTTTCAAGTTGCATCGCGGTTGTGGCGCTGATGCTGTAGCGCTCCCGGTGCATGGTGTGATCGGCCAGGTTTTCAACACGAACCGGTTGAAACGTACCGGCGCCCACATGCAACGTCACCTCGGCTCGTTCAATTCCTTGGGACTCCAGTGAATCGAGCAGGCGGGTCGTAAAGTGCAGCCCGGCGGTGGGCGCAGCGACAGCCCCAGGCTCCTTGGCATACACCGTTTGGTAACGTTGTTCATCCTCACCGGTCGGTGCGTGTGTAATGTAAGGCGGCAGGGGCAGCGCGCCGTACTGGTCAATCAGCGCCAGCACATCACCCGCAAAGCGCAGACGGTACATCATGCCCTGCCGTTCAAGCACCTGGGCATCAACGGCGTCAGCAATTCGCAAGCTGGTTCCGGGTTTGGGAGCATGACTGGCCTTGATCATCGCCATCACGTCTGTGTCGCTGAGCACCCGTTCGACCATGATTTCAACCGCGCCACCACTGGCTTTGCTTGCCCGCAGCCTGGCCTTGATCACTTTGGTGTTGTTAAACACAAGTACGTCGCCTGCCCGCAACAGCTGGGGGAGACACGAAACCATCCCGTCCATCACCAAGCCAGTGGCCA
>DAITMV010000123.1:0-8682 GCA_036834985.1 Burkholderiaceae bacterium
AACCAGCGCGTAGTTTCGGTGACCGTCCTGCCCGTAGTTTTGGTGACAAACCTGCACGAAGCTTTAGCGGCGAAGGTCGCAGCTTCGGTGATAAACCAGCGCGTAGTTTCGGTGACCGTCCTGCCCGTAGTTTTGGTGACAAACCTGCCCGCAGCTTTAGCGGCGAAGGCCGCAGCTTCGGCGACAAACCGGCACGCAGTTTCGGTGACCGCGACGGCAATACTGCACCCCGGGGCGATCGGGACGGTAACCGTTTTGGTGATCGCCCAGCGCGCAGCTTTGGTGACAAGCCTGCCCGCAGTTTTGGTGGCAACACCGAAGGCCGTAGTTTTGGCGATCGTCCAGCACGCAGCTTTGGTGATAAGCCTGCTCGCAGCTTCGGCGGTGAAGGCCGCAGCGACCGTGCGCCAACCGGCGACCGCGCTGCACGTCCACGTACTGCACCGGTGGGGCGTCCGAAATCTTTCGGTGACCGCCCAAGCTTTGATTCACGTCGCCGGGGATAAACCCAAAGAGGCACGTGTGTAACATCCGCCTCATGACTGCGGCGCCCTCATAAGCGCCGATCAAAAAAGCCGCTGCCAACCCTGGGTTGGTAGCGGCTTTTTTTGTAGCTACTCACAACAACCCTTCAAAAATCGCTTAGCATCTGTGACGTTGATCACTTGCACAGGCATCAAAACACCCCGTTTTGTAATAAACCGTAATCTTCGCGTTGTGGCACTTGTTAAGCTTTTCCCACGTGGACATGACGAGCCATGCACTGAACCACTCGAGTACTGCCCTACATATCAAAAAAGTGATAGAGGAAACCGAATAATGAGACACACGCAAAAACGGATGATATCGGCTGTGATTGCCTCAGCCCTGGTATTACAGCCCCTGACCACCACCTTTGCAGCAAACAACTCGCAAACGTTTGTCAGCGACGTGCAGACCAACAAATTCAATTTACCTAAAATTCAGGAAATTGATTTTGTAGTGAACGTCGACTGGGACTATGACACCGCAAACCCTCCCTGCCAGGCCGGTAACGCGCCAGCCCCGGAGGATAAATTCAGCGCCAACAGCCAAAAAAACGCCTTGTATCAACTGAGCCAGGACGATTATTGCAACGGCAGCGACAACACCACAGCCTCCACCGGTCAGGACACTGACAAGATCAAGATGACCAAAAAGGCCGTCACGGCCTTGCTTAATCAGACCGCACAAAGCATTTTCGCGATGACAGACGGTTTGCACCGGGTCCGCAAGTTTATTATTTACAAAAATAATAAATTCAACGACAACGTCGATATCAAGTTGATCAACCGGGTTGATCGCTCGTATGCACACGTAGCCACCTACACCAAGGAAGGCTCGTCATTTAACTTTCTGGCCATCAATCCGCCGAATGACCCACGGCCATCCGACCCCTTGTCGGAGGTTGGCAAGGTAGTTGCCCACGAACTGGGACACTATTTTTATGCCATGTATGACGAATACGCCCAAGGCACCGACCCATCCAGCCCGAGTTCGCCCCTGGACGGTGATGATGCAAAAAAAACCATTATGAATAGCCACACCGACTACAAACGCTTGTCGGTTGCCAGTGACTATCTGACGATTCAAAATATTTCTACCAACAATCCTAAAACGGCAGAAACCGCACAATCACGGATCTACTCCATGAACAGCAGCTATGCGGGTGCCAGTGCGTGGGAAACCTTGACACGTGATCCTGCCAGTGACGGGACTGTTGCCAAGAGCGCCCAAGGACATGACGGTCGCCGGGTATTTTTTGAAGCCTTCCGCAACTACACCATTCCAACAGCGGATCAAGCCGATGCGCGGTCAGGCTCAAAAACAACCGTGGGCTCTTTAGAAACGATGTTTCTCCAGACACCGGCTCTGCAACCCCAAATGGTATTTGCCGACTCTCAGGCAGCTATGCCTCGAAACGTGGTCTTGATCAATCGCGCAGCAACCTCAGATGTATTTACCAAAGAGATCGAGGCAGCCAAAGCATTTGTTCGCAGGGATCAGGAACCCAATACCCAGACCGCGGTATACGCCTATCCAGTGGCCAGCAACGAAAAAGCATTGGTACTTGATTTTTCGTCTGATGCCACTGCCTTGGGTAACGCCATCGGCGCCATCACGGCCACCACGGGTGATCTGGACATGAACACCGCCTACACCGACATTTCGCAAGCCGTCGCCAAGGCAAGGGGAAGCAACGATTCTGCAACTTACCCATCCATCATCAACCTGTTTACCAGCTCTTCTCAAGCCGTTGATAGTACGGTCGGCTCCAAAGCGCGTAATGACAAGATCACCATCAACGTGGTGGCGCTGCAATCGAGCCAGCCTGCACAAAGCACACAGCGCGCCACAGCCAGCAATATGTCCAGTTTGAACAAACTGGCGGCATTGGCCGGTGGTAACTTTAACTCGGCCAAATCGTCTGCTGAGGCTGCTAAAGATGTGGAGAAGGCCAGCAAGGCAGCCAGTGGCGAGATGATCCAAAACCTGGCGATGGGCATATTAAGCAGCGTTGTTGCAAAAACGACCTCTGCACCAGTCACTTTCTCACTGGGAGATCCCAGCAAAAAGAATGATTCGAGCCCACGGGTTATTTTCAGCTACGACCCGGACATCATCACCGATCCCACCAAACTGACCTTCAAAGTCACAGGCCCAGGAACCAATGCCTCCTTTACCCCGGGTGTCGCCAGCGCCGGCTTTGTGTGGGACACGGATGGCGGCAGCATCACCTATACGCTGCCAAGCCCAGCGACCACCGGTAGCTGGAACGCCACCGTGACCAACAACGGCACCACCGATGTTGCCGAGATTGACGTGGATGTGCAGGTCGTCAACTCGCCGGTCAGCCTGAGTGTTGAGGTCGTTGGGGGCATACAGCCGGCCAATTTACCGGCACGAGTTGTCGCCAAACTGTCGGGCAAGTTCCCGATTGTCGGCGCCACCCTGACTGCGACTGTCTACGATGCCAGTACCGGCAATGTGGTGATTCAAAACTTGGCCTTGCTGGACGATGGCAAAGGCGGCGACTACAAAGCCAATGACGGGTACTATTCAGCCTCAGTGGCAGGGTTGCTGGGGGCCGGCGAATACACCGCCATGGTCTCTGCCGTCATCAACAAAGGCACAGAGATGTATAACCCCAACCAAACCTTTGTCAACGGCTCGTCGGCAGCGTCTGCCGCAACTCCCGTGGGTGATACGTTGACACGTTTGTCGGCAGCAGACTTTGGTATAGATTCCGCAACCACAACCGCCGGTGTAAGCTCCTCGGGAGGTGGTGGCTGTACCATTTCCCCGAATGGCAATGATGCGTCGCTGGTCTTGCTGGTACTGTCTGCACTCGGTGCATTCTGGATTCGCAGACGCCGCAGCGCAGGGTCACAGTCCCGATAAGTACGGGTGGTTATCGCAGTGAACATGGATCCCCGCTTAGGCGGGGATCTTTTATGTGGAGTACCCCATTGAAGATCTTCTTATCAACCCTGTTGCTCTGTTGTTTGGGAGCGTGCGGACATATGCCCCAACCCCTCGCCCCCTTGGCAAGCGCTCAGAGCCTGTCTTCAGACCATCAACGGACCTGGCTTGCACAAGCCTATAACAACAGCCTGCCTCAACCTGGCGTCATTGGGTTAAAGGTCAGTCTGCTCACCGAGCAAGGGCAGCTGACGGTAGCAGATAACCCGGCCTATGCCTTGGAGAATTCACCGACCTTAGGATCAGTGCCTGAGTTGGTCTCGCTTCGTATCGAACAAGAAGTATTGACGGTCGTCATCTTGTATCGACCTAAACAAAACGGGGCAGTTGCACAGACCTTTACCACATCATTTGCGTTATCCCCCCGGTCCGTGCGGTTGACATCCCAGACGACGGAACAGATCCGTCTCCTTGAAAATACGCGATCAGTGGCGGTGCTGGACTACTCAACTGGCGTGGTGACACATCAACGATTCAAGCTGGACAGTGGCCAACCATGGACGCAAGCGTCAAAACAAACGTTAGAGCCCAATCAGCAGATCGATCTGTCTACCATGGGTGACTTACTGAGCTTTTCACCCCGGGTGATTCAGCAAAAACTGTATTGATGCGCGCGCATTGGTTTACGCCCGGTTGTCATGCCCTGGCTCTGTTAACCGTGCCTCCCCTGTTGGTATGGGTTTATTGGGCACAGAAGGGACTGACTCTTCCAGACCTGAACGGACCGAGCCTGCTCTATTCGGTCATCCTGGCTCCCTGGGTGGAGGAATACCTGTTTCGCGGCCTCATTCAAACCCAACTTGTGCAGGTGCTTGAGAAGCGCTGGCCCCATACCCGTTATCGCCACGGCATCAGTAATGGATTGACCAGTGTGCTTTTCTGCCTGGCCCACGTTCCAGCATACGGAGGGATGGCCTGGACACGTCTGCTACCGTCCTGTGTACTGGGGTACTTGTGGACCCGTTACCACCGGCTGACGGTATGCATCGCAACACACGCTTACTTTAATCTGGCGTGGTTGATCACACCGTATTTGCGTCGGCTGTGGCTGTAAAAAAAGGCCGACCTGTCAAGGTCAGCCTTGAAAAAACTCCAATGAGGATAGGAGCTTACTTCACGGATCAGGCAGCCGACGGTTCTGATGGCAAGGCGGATGCACGGCCAGCGTTGTTGACCTCGACCATCAGCGTAGGAATGTCTTCGAGCAAGTGGCGATTATCTTGATCCCAGGGATGAAAACCGGGTTTGAAAAACTCAAAGAACTCAGGGATTAATCTCCAGAAACGTCCCTTGCCTCCCAACATCAGCTTGAACATGGCGCCGTAACCGGAGATCCGGTTGCCTTGGGTCTTGGGATCGGCCCACACCAGACGGGCATGAAAATAAAACACCACCGGCCAGAAAATCGCTGTGGTGATCAGCATCGCCGTGCTACGCAGCAGATAACTGCCCACGCCTTGCTTGATCACGGCATTCCATACATCGTAGGCAACGCCTTTATGCTCGGTCTCTTCCATGGCGTGCCAGCGCCAGATTTGCTGGTAGGCTGGGTGAGCCCCCTCGAGCAAAACCTTATCCACCAGCACCATATTGCCCAAAATGGCGGTGTAATGCTCCAGACAAACCGTGGCTGCCAACTGGAACGATTTGGGCATGCGCTTTTGCACACGTCCTAGTAACCGGGCGGTGAATGCGTCCAGCTCGGCGGCGGGCAAACCGGTACGGCCAACCGCTTCGTTGTATTCCTGATGTTCACGCGAGTGCATGGCCTCTTGCCCAATAAAGGCAGTGACAGCCTGCTTGAGTTCAGGATCAGTGATCTGGTCGCGGTATGCGCGCACACTGTCCATAAAAAAGCGTTCGCCCACGGGAAATAGCATCGACAGTGCATTGAAAAAATGCGTGATATGACGGTTATTACCGTGCCATGTGTTGATCTGCTCGTCGGGCAGGTGCAGTTTAAGATCGCGGCGGACTGGCATTACGTGATTGGTCATGTTGCTCCCCTGTCATGTTCTTGGGTGTATTGAGCCAGAGCGATGTGCTCTAAGTCATGATCAATTGTTACAGTGCTTAATGTCACAGTCAATCATGCGCTGCACAATAACAATCAGGTTTGAGCAATCATGAAAAATCGTTTGAACGGAAACAAGGTCGTTCCGTCAGGCAAGGGCGGGTAGGCTTGTTGGATGGCCAGGCGGTACCGTTGCTCAAAAACAGGACCTTGCTGCGGGCCCAGTGCATCCAGGATCGGCACCAGCAAAGAGCCTTTGGTCCAGTCTGCCACGGGGTTTTCGCCCTGCATGCCCTGACAATACTGGGTTTGCCACAGGTCAATATGGCTGGCCAGTGGTTTGAGCCACTCCCAATACCGGGCAGCCGGGTGTACCGGTTGTGGACGGATAATGCGCTCGAGTACAGCGGCAAACTCAGGCTGGCGAGCCAGCTCGAATGCACATTGGTGAGACGCCTCTAAAAAATTGTTTGGCATTTGAACCGCCAGCACCCCACCGGGCGTCAGATAGCTCATCAAGCGGGCCATCAGATCCGCGTGATCATCCAGCCAATGCAAGGCTGCATTGGAATAAATCAGGTCCACGGGCCCATCCGGTTGCCAGTTGGCAATATCGGCGTGCTGCCACCGCAAGGTGGGCCATTGTGATGCAGCCTGCGCAAGCATCTCGACCGAACCATCGACCCCACAATACCGGGCAGCCGGCCAGCGTTGCAACAGCAGTTCGCTCAGTTGCCCGGGGCCGCACCCCAGATCCACGATCGAGGGCGCCTGGCTTGGCAACTCGGGAATGGCATTGAGCAGATCAATCGCCGGACGCAGACGCTGGGCTTTAAAACCGAGGTATTGGGAGGGGTTCCAGGGCATCGTGGCTCCTTGGGTGGTAACAAACGGTTTATTTCACCGTGGCCAGTTGGCGAATGGTATCGGGTAACTGCGAGGATTTGCCAGTTTGAGTGTTGATCCAGACCATTTTGGCACCACCTCGCGCATACAACTTCAATTGACCGTCGGCATCATGGGAGTCTGGGCCTTCTTTAGTGATGGTAAAAAAGGTTTCGATGCTGCTGCGCCCTGCCTTGCCAAGACTCAACTCCACCACGGCAACGCCGGGTGCCGTCAGCGGCAGCAGGAATTCACAATGGGCGCTGATCAGCACGGGTGCGTAGGGAATCTGGTTGGACACCACCACGTTCATGTGATCGAGCCATTCACAACGGGCCTGCTCGACATAACGAAAATAAATCGTGTTGTTGACGTGCCCCATGGCATCCATATCGCCCCAGCGAATGGGCACCCGGGAGACAAACATCGGAGATGAACTCATCACAAAAAACCTGCAAACGCTATAACAAACCCAACTGGGTTAAAAACAGAGCCAACTCGGGTGCGGACCGCACGCCCAGCTTGTCGAATACGCGCGCACGGTGTACCTCAACGGTGCGCATACTGATATCCAGCTCTGCCGCAATAATTTTGTTCAATTGCCCACGCGCCACATGCAGCATGACTTCACGCTCTCGGTCGGATAATCCGGCCAACCGTTCCTTGCTTGAGAGCGAGGCCATCAAACGGGCCAACTCCTGACGTGAGACCTCCAGCGCCAAGAGCACACGGTCGACCAGGCGGTTGTCAGTCGCGGGTTTTTCGAAAAAATCGAACGCCCCTTGCTTGACCACTTCCACGGCGGTGCTGATGTCACCGTGGCCGGTCAGAAAAATCACGGGTAGGCGCTTTAAATTCACACCGTCAGCGACCATTCGGGTAAATACCTGCACCCCCGAGGTGCCCTCCATCCGAATATCAAGCAACATGCACAAGGGCGTATCGCTGGCTATTTTACCTGCCAAGTGCGGCAGACACGCTTCAAAACTGCTGTAAGCGGTAGACGGCACATCACGCGAGCGCAACAACCACCCCAAGGCTTCACGCACATCAGCATCATCGTCGATGATGAGCACCTCGCAGGCATCAAGCGCCATGTGTACCTCCTGTCGGTATTTGCATGAGAAAACACATCCCGCCCTGCTCTCCCGCGCGAACGATCAAACGCCCACCATGTGCCTCACAGACGCTGCGCACCAGGTTGACACCCAGTCCTAGGCCTTCCGCCTTGGTCGAAAAAAATGGCTGCAGCAAGCGTGTCATGTCTTCCTCCGACATGCCCGGCCCGTTGTCGGCCACAGCGATGTCACACAGGGCCTCGTGCACCGACACCTGCACCTGTATGCAGCGGTGCGTAAACCGCTCGGTAAACGATTCAATCGCGTTTTTGACGAGGTTGATCAGAGCTTGCTCGAGCATGATCTTATCGGCCACCAGTGCCAGTTCAACAGGCTGCACCTGAGTCTGAAGCAGCACATGCTCCTGCCTTGCCATGGCATCGAGGGTTGGCATCAAACCGGCTAGCACCTCTTGCATCACCAGGGCCTCACGCTTGGGCTGACGTTCACGCACCAAGGCCTGTACCGATTTGATCACTTTGGCCGCCCGCAGTGCCTGGTCGCGGATGCGGGCCAGCAGGGGTTGCAGTTCACTGACTTGGGCCGATGGTTTGTGGGACAGGTTCAACCCACTTTCGGCAAAGCTGACCATCGTAGCCAGCGGCTGGTTAAGCTCATGCGCAACGTTGGAGGCCATCTCGCCAATCAGGGCCAGACGCGCCGTGGTTTGCAGCTTTTGCTCCTGAGAGCGGATCAGGGCATCGGCGTGTTTGCGATCCGTGATGTCCAGAATCGAGCTCATCCAACCAGTTTGCTCGCCTTTGGCATCGCGCAGCGGGGCCTCGACCACCCACGCGTAAATGGTACGGCCTGAGCGATGGATAAAAGTCGCCTCAAAACCATCTCGGGGCATTTTTCCGGCAAAGATGCGACTCATCAGGCGAGTGTATTCTTCGGTGTCTTCGGGGGGCCAATAGGGCATGGGAGGCCTCGCTCCTGTCAGCTCATCTTCGCGGTAACCCACCATATTGCAAAACGCGGGGTTCACATAACGAACGCGTCCATCCAGATCCCAGACACGCATGCCCACGGCCATGGAGTCTTGCATGGACTCCCGAAACGCTGTTTCGTCACGCAGGCGCTCTTCCACCACCAGCCGTCGCCGAAAATCCCGCCACAACAACGCCAGGCTCGACATCAGCAAAAACGCCAGCAAGGCCACCG
>DAITMV010000124.1:0-8648 GCA_036834985.1 Burkholderiaceae bacterium
ATTTACGCCACAGTCCTTCTTTAGTAACGACAGCGTCAACGGGGTACCCGGCTTTACCCATGACGTGCCACCCGGTACGTTCGCCCAGGACGGCACGCCGCTGCATGTCAGCAACGTAATTCAACTGGCAGAGGTTGCATAAATGAGTGGAGGGGCCGTGTCATCACGGCCCGCCATGCTGGCGGGCCTCAAAGTCATTGATTTAACGCGCAATTTACCCGGACCGTTCGCCAGTCTCATGCTGGCGGATATGGGGGCTGAAGTCATCAAGGTGGAGCCGCCACAAGGCGATGAAGCGCGCTTTATGCCGCCGCTGTTTGCCGCGGTCAACCGCAACAAAACGAGTATCCGGCTCGACATCAAAAAGCCTGATCAACTGGATCAACTGCGCAGCATGATCGCGTCGGCCGACGTGTTGATCGAAGGCTTTCGGCCCGGCGTTCTGGCGCAATCGGGCCTCAGTTACGAGACGCTGTCCGCGATCAATCCCAAGCTGGTGATGTGCTCTATCACCGGGTACGGACAAGAAGGCAGTTGGGCTCATAAAGCCGGGCACGACATGAACTACATGGCCCTGTGCGGCGGGCTGGATCAACTCAAAACCGCTGGCGGCGACATTCCTTTGCCCAATATCCAGGTGGCTGATTTGCTGGGCGGCAGTGCCAATGCGGTGATCGGTATTTTGGCCGGTGTGGTCGATGCCAAAACCACAGGACGGGGCCGCTACGTCGATGTCAGCATGACCGATGGCGTATTGGCCAATCTGGTCGCGGCCAATGCATTTAATGAGTTGCTCAAGCCCATGCTCGGCCGCGATGCCGGGCCGGGTGAAAGCTTTCTCAATGGTGCCTTGCCGTGCTACAACCTCTACAAAACTGCAGATGAACGTTATCTGGCGGTCGGATCCCTGGAATTCAAGTTCTGGACGGCGGCTTGCGCGGTGTTCGACAAGCCCAACTGGGTCGAGCAACACTGGCAAATGGGCATGATGCCCAACTCTCCGGAGGCCAACGCCCTCAAGGACGAAGTGGCCGCGCTGATCAAAAGCCAACCGCTGTCTGTATGGGCTGAGCGTTTTGAAAGTGCGGATGCCTGTGTCACCCCGGTTCTCACCCTCGCCGAGGCCATGCAACGGGCGCCCATCGCCGAAAGAGAACATTTACTCCAGAAAATTGAATCCCAAAACGGGTCAGAGGTGGTACATTTTGGACTGCCTATCCAGTTTTCGGATTTCAAATTTTCAATCCGGAATCACGCACCCGAATAAGCCTCTTTTGCCCGCACAGGCCAAGGGGCCGCGCTGCGTTAGTGCATACAACTATACTAATTACAGCAAGTAAAAAAATTGAGGAGACTACACCATGGCAAGCGTGCCCAGCGACGTCGGCTTATCTGCAGCCAGCACAAAACCGGTTGACGGCTTTGTGAGCCAAGCTGCCAAAGACCGCTTTGAAAGCCGTTTTTGGACCAAATCGTACGGCCCTGGCGTCAGCGCCGACATCCCCCCGCTGCAGTGCAACACCGTCCTCGAATACATGGAAGGTTGCCTGAAAAAATACGAAGACCGCGTTGCGTTTGTTTCAGCAAAAGTTGAAATGACCTACGGCGAGCTCAACGAAAAGGCCGAGGCCTTTGCCGTGTATCTGCAGTCCCTGGGCGTCAAGCCCGGTGACCGTGTCGCCATCATGCTGCCCAATGTGTTGCAGTTTCCGGTGTGTTTTATCGGGGCCATGAAAGCAGGCGCCATCGTCAGTAACGTCAACCCGCTTTATACAGTTCGCGAATTAAATCACCAGCTCAAGGACACCGGGGCCGAAACCATCGTTGTATTCGAGAGCTTTGCCAGCACCTTGCAGCAATCCTTGCAAGGCACCGCGATCAAGAACATTGTGATTACCCAACTGGGCGATCTGTTTGGCGGGGCACTGAACCTCAAAGGCCGTCTCGTCAATTTTGTGCTCAAAAACGTCAAAAAGATGGTGCCCGAGTACAGCCTGCCGCAAGCGGTCTGGATTCGCGATGCCTTGGCTCAGGGTTCACGCGGTACGCTCAAGCCCGTCAAGCGTGAGCTCTCCGACGTCTGTCTGCTGCAATACACAGGGGGTACCACCGGCCTATCCAAAGGCGCGATGCTGACTAATTTTAACTTGCTGTCCAATCTGGAGCAGGGGTTGGCCTTTATGCGTCCGGCCATGGGCGAGGGCGATCACACCGTGCTCACCTTGCTGCCGATGTATCACATCTACGCACTGGCCGTTAACTGCATGGCCTTCATGACCTTGGGTGCCCGTAACGTCATCATTGCCAACCCGCGTGATCTTCCGCGGGTCATGAGCACAATCCGTGACGAAAAAATCTCCATGGTCACCGCCGTCAACACCCTGTTTAACGCCTTCTTGAATAACGAAGAGTTTTGCGCGCGTGATTTTTCCGACCTCAAATTCGCCATGTCCGGCGGTATGGCCCTGCAACAGGCTATCGCCGAAAAGTGGTACAAGGTCACCGGCTGCGCCATCATGGAAGGTTTTGGCATGAGCGAAACCTCGCCCGTGTTAACCGTTCCTCCCCTACATGGCGTGGAGCAGCCCATCTTCCGCGGTAACGTGGGGCTACCCGTCCCGGGTACCGAAATCCGCTTGCGTCGCGACGACATGCTGTGGGCTGACATCAACGAGCCTGGCGAAATCTGCGCCCGCGGCCCTCAAATCATGAAGGGCTACTGGAACAAGCAGGAAGAAACCGACAAGATGATCGACAAAGACGGTTGGCTGGCCACCGGCGATATCGGCGTCATGAACGAAGACGGTTTCCTGAAAATCGTCGACCGCAAAAAAGACATGATCATCGTCTCCGGCTTTAACGTGTACCCCAACGAAATCGAAGACGTTGTTGCCATGCATCCGGGCGTGCTCGAGGTGGGTGCCGTCGGCCTGCCCGATGAAATCACCGGCGAAAAAATCAAGCTGTGTGTCGTCAAGCGTCATCAGGACCTCACCGCCGAAGACATCCTGGCCCATTGCCGCAAAAACCTCACCGGCTACAAGATTCCGCGTGTGGTCGAGTTCTGGGATGAGTTGCCTAAAACGAACGTCGGCAAGATTTTGCGCCGCGAACTGCGTGAGAAAAAGCCCAAGGCTTGATGCTGTCTTCTGACAGGTCGCCCAAGGCGGTGGTGCTGGTTTACAACGAGCCCGCCGCCTTGAGGCGTCGATGGCGGTGAATGGTGCCGATCAATTTGATGGCAGCAACACACAGGCCGAATAAAATGCCGCCACCCACAAAACTGGCGAGCAAGCCCACCGACATCAGCAAAAACACGGTTGACTCGGTCAACAAGCCCAGCAGAGCGATCACGCTGGCAGCCACCGACAGGCAACTTAAGCCTAAAAATACAAATAAATACGGGTTCGCTTTACGAAAGCTGTACACCGTCAAACCAATCAAACTATTGAGCATCACCAGGTTAAAGCCAAGGCTTAATCCAGGCACTGCCACCAAAGACATCGTAAACATAACAAACTCCTGACGGTCATTCTCGACAAACAGCGCGGAATGACCACCTTCATTGAACACTAAATTCGACAGTCAGTGATGTAAAGGTTCAGCTATTGGAGTAGAGCCTCCAAAAGTCAGGTTTTTAATGTTCTCTTCATAACCGGCGTGTTGTAATCGCGCGTTCAGATGAATTTGCCCACTGGCACCCGGTCAAACCATCGCAGCAGCAGCACCATCAGTGCGGTAGCGGGCATCAGCGCCATCGGGTTGACTAATCCAAACAACAGCGGCGCGATACAAAAAAACAACCTCAAGCTCATGCTGTACAGCTCCCCAGCACGCCCTATATAGTCGCTGGCCGGCTCAATCCAAGAGTTGCGCATGGGCATGTTCACCGGCATAGCAATCATATAACCCACGTGGTTATAAAACCGCACCGCCACCGCTGAGCACACAAACGAGCAAAACAGGCTGCTGATCAGCAGCAGCAACAGTATTTGCTTGATGGGCGGGGTGGCCAGGCCGCCTGCATGGCTGGTCAGCACCTGTTGGCCAAACAAATCCCCGGTCAGCGTGATCAGGCCCATCATGGCCAGCGCGGCGGTGGAGGCCGTGATCGTGGCAGACATCATCGAGTTGCGCAGTGTTTCTACGGCCAGGGTTTCACTGCCGTGCTGTTCCATCACCGCCCGGGCCCATTGTTGTCGAAGCAGCGTGTGCGCAGTCCGTGAAACCTGGTCGGGGGCATGCTGTTCGCGCACCCTTAATCGGATCTCATAGATCAGCACCAACGCGATCGACAAATACAACGATATCCATTCTTGCGTCAGCATGGCGTGGTCCACTGATTTTCCTCACTGATAGACATGCCCATACAAGGACTGTTCAAAACATGGCATAACCACTAACATACCAGAGGAGGACCTCTGCGTAGCGTGAGCGTTTAAGAATTGATGGGTTGATGCGTTACTTGACAATAATAACTCGGGATGTCCGCTGGCGGCTGTATACGCAGTTCGCCCTGCTCGGTGTACTGCTATGCCTGTCATCCGGTTGCGCCACCCAGTCACTGATGAACGAACATGCCCGCGACTGGGCCTCGCGCCCCATCGTCAAAATGCTCTATGCCCCTGCCGAGTTTCGAATTTATGAGGTGCCCTTGGGCGGCAAGGAAGAGCGTGTCATCGCCTGGGAAAAGCAGGCCGCCGAGTATTTCGACAACGCCATGGAGGGGCTAAACGCTCCACCCAACCGCGAATTTGTCGCCGCCAAATCACTCGATTCCACGCTGTATTCGATCATCTCCCAGCACTACGCCCTGTTTTGCACCATGGTGCCGCAGATGATGTTGATCAAAGGCAATGTCATCGAAGCCTGGGCCAACAAACGTGATCACTTCAATTACACCGTGGGTCCCGGGATGGCACCGGTTGCACAGGCCACGGGCGCCGATCTGATTGTATTTGCCATCGGGCAGGACCGCATCCGCAGCAATTCCCGTCGTGTGTTTGACGGCATCCTGAGCTTGAACGTCTTTACCATGGGGCAAAAAGCCCAAACCGGCACCCTGGTCATGGCCATTCTGGATTTAAAAACCGGCGACATCGTGTGGCTGGACAATGATTTTACAACCCGCATGTCATTTAACGACGAGGCCGACATCGCCAAAATGACCCGCAATGTGCTCGGTGCCTTTTATGGGTCAGTGGGGAGCACATTGTGAGCAGCTTGCGGCGCTTGGTCGTGCTTGGATGCGTGCTGAGCCTGTCGTCCGCCTGGGCGGCCCAACCCTTTGATTCTTCCGCGACCGCCCGGCCGTCGGATGACGAAGAGCAGCGCGTCTGGGACCTCGGACGCTCGCTGGAGCAGGATTTGCAGCGTAAAAATCGCATCCGTCCGCCCGATGCGCTCGATCCCTATCTGCAGTCGGTACTAGACAAGTTATACCCTGAGTTCAAAGGCACCATGACCGTCAAAGTACTGATGCAGCCCGAGGTCAACGCCTTTACGACGGCCCCTGGCACCATTTTCCTAACCGAAGGGTTGCTGGCCCGTCTTGAAAACGAAGCCCAGCTGGCCACTGTGTTGGGGCACGAGGGCGCCCATTTTGTCTACCGTCACGCAGCCTCCACCGCTAACCGCGAGCGTATGGGCGAGCTGGCCACCATGTTGGCCAAAAACGTCATCAACTCCACCAATCCGTTTGGCAAGCTGTCCGGTAATGACATTGGCCAATCAGCGATAGACGCTGCTAAAGGCGCGCTGATGGACCGTGCGCGGGACATGGCCGACGATAATTTCCTGGCCACCGCCAAAGATCAGCTCGAGCAGTTAAAAAAGCAGCTGCGTAACTCGGTAGCCGGCTCGTTTTCCGGCGTGCGCCCGGATGGCTTGTCCACCACCTCCGTATTTGGCTTTAACGGCGGTATGGAGCGGGAGGCCGATGAAATCGGCATGCGGCGCATGGTGGCGGCGGGCTACGATCCAGCCGAGGCCATCAAGCTGTTTAAAATCCTAGGGCGCGAAATGCAGCAGCGCAGCCGCAACGAGCTCTTCTTTTTCTCCTCGCTGGCCATGCTCAATGACCGGGAAGCGTCGTTCAAAGAGCTCTCCGAGACGTCCAAAGGGACTTTTAAAGGCGACGCGCGTTTTGCCCAGTATCTGAACCCGGTCAAGTTGAGCAGTATCCAGCGCGAAATCACCGCCGGGCGTTATGAATCCCTGCTGACCTACTTTTCAGATGACTTGGGGCAAGAGCGTCTCAAACTGTTTCCCGAAAAGGTGCGCTTTTATCTGGGTGAAGCCTACCGCATACGCGCCGCCGATGGCGATTTAAACAAGGCGGTGGAGCAATACCGGCATGTGCTGGCGGCGCAGCCCGCCCATTTTGGTGCATTGCGCTCCTTGGGTCTCGTGTTGGCATGGCAAGGCAACACCACAGAAGCGGTCCAGCTGTTAAAGCAAAGCTTGTCCGTGTGCGGCAGCGACACCGATCGCGGATTCACCGAGCAGATTATCCAGTCCTTGCAGGCCACGCCTGACACCAAACCCCCCGAGCTGCAGTGATGTGGTTTAACCAGAGGGGGCGGGGCCTGGCGTTGTGTGTATGCATACTGGTGCTGGCGGGGTGCACCCCCAAATGGCGCAGCGTCAATGCCGACAAGCCCGTCGGCCATCTGGAGGTCACGGACAGCGCCACCGCCAAACGCTTGGGCAAGGTGGCCTCCAAGCTGGGTGTGGTTTTAAGTGATCTGCCTTTTGCAGGCATACAGCTGCGTCTGCCCAAGGACTGGGTGTCCGCGCCGGTAACGGGTCAGAGGATCCTGCTCACCCGCGACGGCTTAACGCTGCAACAAATCGGCGTGCGTGTTTACAATGCCGATGAAGCCTTCGGGGGGCGTCGTAAAGACACCCTGACCCGGTTAAATCCGCTTGAGCTGATGGAGCTTCAGATGGCCGACTTACGCGGGTTTAATCCCTACCCGGTGATACAGACCACCCGGGAGGTCAAGCGCGAAGGCGGCGCCTTTCCCATTGCAGACTCCCTGCCGGACGCATCAACGGCCGTCAAAATCAGCGCAGGCCCAACCACAGTAGACGGCAAGCCCGCCTTTGAGCTGGTCACAGCCAGCTACAACGTACTGGGCACGGAATTCATGATGAAGACGGTGGGGCTGATTCACGGAGGGCACTACTGGGTTTTTCATTACCAGGCACCCTCTTTGTATTTTTATGCGGCAACCCTTACTGTGTTTGATGAGTTTTTGGCCACAGCACATTTAGGGGGTTGAATGTCAGTAATTTACCGTAAAACCGTCGCAAAAGTGTGATTTTAGACACGAATGTTTGCCTATGCAGGCCAGGCAATGTCACTAAAGGGTCATAGATCTGTTATATTCTGTACTCGTGGAAAGTCAGCTGAGCAGTTGCAGAAACTAAGATAACTGCCTGTAATGATTGCATTTGTTGTCGGTACGTTTATATACAAGCGCGTGCCGCTGAAATTTTATCTAATATTCATTGAAAGCTCGAGTTACGCTGGTTGGCAGGTTGTACGTTTTTTTTTCGCGGCGTTACCTGTTGGGGTTGCTCGTACAATAATTTATTATGCAGGACTCATTCAACAAAGAGCCATCCCACTACGAGGATGCTGACGACGAAATCAGTTTGCTCGACATCGCCATTGCATTGGGTGAAGAGAAAAAACTGGTGTTTGGATTGCCCGTTTTTACCACGATCGTTGCGCTGGTGGTCAGTTTTCTGTTGACCCCCATATTCACTGCCAAAACGGTTGTGTTGCCGCCCCAGCAACAGCAAAGCTCTGCATCGGCTGCACTGGCCAGTCTGGGTGCCTTGGCTGGGGTTGCGGGGGCCGCGGCTGGTGTAAAAAGCTCTGACGAAATGTATATCGCATTTTTAAAAAGCGACACCATCAGCAATATCCTGATTAAGCGCTTTGGTTTGATGGAGCGTTACGAGGCTAAAACCATGACGGATGCCCGCAAGGCTCTGGATGGTGTAGTTCGGGTCAGCAGCGATAAAAAAACCGGACTGATCACCATCGAAGTCGACGATAAAGATCCAAAATTTGCCCCTCAACTGGCCAATGCCTATATTGATGCCTTGCACGATCTCATGGGCAAGCTGGCCGTCACCGATGCGCAGCAACGCCGGGTGTTTCTGGAGCAGCAGCTGAATTTGACCAAAGATCGTCTGTCCAAAGCTGAGGTGGATTTACGCAACCTGCAAGCCAAAGAAGGTGTGATCAGTATTGATGCCCAGGCACAAGGCGCCATCCGGGCTACGGTGGATTTACGCGCACAAATCGCCCAGCGCGAAGTGGCGTTAGGCGCGCTTCGCACCTACGCCACCTCTGAAAACGCGGATGTCAAACGCCTTGCGGCTGAATTGGCGGGCCTGCGCGGGCAGCTGGCACGTCTTGAGACAGGTACAGGGCAAGCCAGTGAAGACAACAAAGGCCTGCAAACCGTGCGTGCCTACCGTGAAGTGAAGTACCAAGAGGCAGTGATGGATGCCCTGGTGCGCCAGTTTGAGCTGGCAAAAGTGGATGAGGCCCGAGATGGCCCGTTGCTGCAACAAGTGGATGTGGCTTCAGTGCCTGAGCGCAAAAGTAAACCCAAGCGGGCCCTGAT
>DAITMV010000125.1:0-8608 GCA_036834985.1 Burkholderiaceae bacterium
AGCAGGTGGCCGCCGGCGGGTTTTTTAATCCGTTTGTTGATAACGATGGGGTGGTGCGCTCGGTACCTGTGCTGGCCAAGTTTAACGGCGGCTATTACCAGTCGTTTGCCATGGCGGTGTATCGCAAAGCCTTAAACGATCCGCAGTTGTTGCCCATTTTTCCAGAAGGCGTGGGTAAAGAGTATGGTGCGCTGGAAGGCATCATGCTCAAGTCCAACGAAGTTGAAGTGGCGTTCCCAGTGGAACGTCAAATGATTTTGCTCTCGCAGTTCAGGGGCAAGGGCGGCCCGGCAGGTGGCGGTTTTCCTTATGTATCCGCCTCTGATGTGTTGGCTGGTAAGGTCAAGCCTCAAGAGTTGGCTGGGCGTATCGTATTGGTGGGTACCACGGCACCCGGGTTGATGGACTTGCGAAGCACGCCGGTCAATCCCGTGTACCCCGGGGTTGAGGTACACGCCAACGTGGTGTCTTCCATGCTGGATGGCAAGTTCAAAATACGGCCCGAATATGCCGCCGGTGTACTGGTTCTGTTTCTGCTGATCGCTGGTTTGACCATGAGCATTCTCATGGCTATCTTAAATGCTACCTGGTCCCTGATTGTCGCGGTTGTGATGTTGGTGTTGACCGTGGCGCTCAATGGTGTGAGCTACTACCAGCAAGATACCCTGTATCCGTTGGCCACCATATTTCTTTTGGTGCTGACAATTTTTATTTTCAACATCGCGGCGGGTTATTTGTCCGAGGCCAACAGCAAGCGGGCCATGGTGAATCTGTTTGGCGAATACGTAGCGCCAGAGTTGGTCACAGAAATGGCCAAGAACCCAGGAAGCTACTCCATGGAGGGTGACAGCCGTGACCTGACGGTGCTGTTCTCTGATGTACGCGGCTTTACAACCATTTCTGAATCGTTGGAGCCCAACGAGCTGCGTGAGTACATCAACCAGTACCTCACCACCATGTCCGAAATCATCCGCAACAACCGCGGCACCCTGGATAAATACATCGGTGACGCCATCATGGCCTTTTGGGGCGCTCCGATTCCCGATGCTGACCATGCAACGCATGCAGTCAATGCCGCGCGTGAGATGCAGGCAGCAGCCATCACGCTGAATGAAAAGTTCAGGCAGCGCAATTGGCCCCACTTGGCCATCGGTATTGGTGTCAACACAGGCAATATGCGTGTGGGTGACATGGGATCGAAAATTCGCCGCGCATACACCGTGATGGGCGATGCGGTAAACCTGGCGTCGCGACTCGAAGGAATCACCAAAACCTATGGTGTCGGGTTGGTGGTGGGCCTGGGGACCAAACAGGCAGCCACCAGCTACGCCTACCGTGAGTTGGATAAAGTATGCGTCAAAGGTAAAAACGAACCCGTTCCGATTTTTGAACCCTTGGGTTTGTCCAGTGAGCTGAGCGCTGATGTGTTGGGAGAGCTGCAGCAATGGCACGATGCGCTTGGCTTGTTCAGGGCGCAGCGTTGGGATGAGGCAGACGCATTATTCCTCAAGCTGGAGTCGTTTTCGCCTTCCACCAAACTGTACAGCCTGTATCGCGAGCGTGTTGATTATTTCAAGGCCAACCCACCGGGCCAGCAGTGGGATGGCGTCACTACATTCGATACGAAATAAAGTGGTACACACAACGGGGGCGAAGTAGTTGTCGGTAACGTCCTCATGCCAAGCCCCGCTCAGTTTTAATCGAGCAACTCCTGTGACACGCCCATGTATTTCTCAGGTGAAATACGGATGGCCGCCCCGGTAGGACAGGCCCGTACGCAGGCTGCTCCGCCTTTTTGACCCTTGCACATATCGCACTTGACGGCCTTCTTTTGTGCGTCGGGATCGTAATCGGCCTGTCGCTTACCTGGCGCAGCGCCCAGACCAAATAGCAGCCAGGAAATCAATCCACCAGCTTTTGGAGGTTTTTGAACAGCCATGCTGATCACGCCATAGGGGCAGTTGCGCTGGCAATTGCCACAGCCGATACAGGTGTCCATGATGAACACTTCACCGTTTTCATTACGGCGGATCGCATCCGGTGGGCAGTCTTTCATGCAATGCGGATGCTCGCAGTGGCGGCATGAGGTGGGGATGTGCACGTTCTCAAACGACGGGCCCGCAGCACGGTTCAGGCGTGATGTGCCGTTGTGGGTTTCTGCACAGGCCACTTCACAGTTATTGCATTGTACGCAGAGCGATTCATCGATGATCAACGCATCCGTGGCTTCACCCAAGCCCTGATTGATCAGGAATTTGATCAGGTCGCTGTCTTCCCCAGCGTAGTCCTCACGTACCACGTTTTTCTGAACGCGTTTGCGGATCTGGCTGTCCAGCGCCTCTCGCCACTGCGGGTTTTTGGCCAACACGGCTTTGACGCTTTCACCATTTAATACCAAGGCTTCGGTCAGAACTGTGGCCGTCACGGTGGCCGAACGGGGGTTGTCGCTGAGCAGCGCCATTTCACCCACATAATTGCCGGCGGATACGTAAGAGAGCACGACCTCTTTGCCGTTGATTATCTTGGAAACAGTGACCGAACCCCGACGGATCAGGTACAGGCCATCGGCTGCATCACCATCCTTGAACAGCACTTGTTTCGCGCTGAATTTGCGAACCTCCACGCCACCGGCCAACAATTCCGATACCGCGTCGTAACTGAGCGAGGGGGCCAGATAGCTGCTGATGGCACGGCGAACAAACGCTTCGTCAATTTGCTTGCGAACATCATCGACCGAGGCAATCAGCTTGAGCATGGAGCGGCGGGGCGTCTCAATCAGCACGCAGTTTTTGCCTGCACGGATGGTGGCGGTACGGCGACGGCCCGAAATCAAACCCATTTCACCAAAATACTGGCCTTGCTTGAGCGAAATAGTAGCTGGTTGACCATCTTTGTCGCTGATTTCTACCTCGACAGAGCCTTCAACAATGGAGTAAAAGCTGTTGGTATAGTCGTTTTTGTTAAAAACGATGCTGCCGGTGATCGGGGTGTGGATCGTCGACTCCAGCATGAATTCGCGCAACTGCAACCGACCCATCGGTGCAAACAGCGGCACGTTGGTTTGAATGGTATCCAGAATCTCGTTGACAGTTTTACCGGTGCCGTATTTCTTAAACTTATCTTTGAGCAGCGGCTCGTCGGCCGGTTCAACTTGGTAGCCCAATATGGTATCAACCACTTCATAACCCTGGTTCATGGCTTGCTTGATCAGTGGGTAACCCCCCAGGGCACCCACGATGAACAGACCGGGTACGTTGGACTCGTAAATCTCTGACAGTGCCGGGGTCGATGTTGGATCGGGGCTGGGGAATTGAACCCCAAAGCTTTCCACCAATTTACGGGGGGGGATGGCACCCAGACGCGCAATGATCCGGTGACAGGGGATTTGTTCCTCGCCGTTCGGGCCTTCCATCACATACATCATCGGAGGCTGGCCTGGCACGTTCACTTCGTCCACCCGGATGGAATTGGCGCGACGTTTGACGATGATCGACCCGTCTTTTTCAGCCGCTGTGATCAGGTTGAAGTTACCTTCCTTGCAGCGGTTAAATTCCTCATCCCGATTGACGATGTACACCTTATTGTGACCTGCCAGCCCTAACGCGTTCTCGATCCCGGCGTCACCGGCACCGATCACAATGATGCTTTCGTCGTTAAACTCGTCGGGGTCATTTAGGGTGTACTGAACGCGTTCGAGCGAATCACCGGGCACACCCATTTTTCGAATGTTTCCCTGCAGGCCAATCCCCAGAATCACGGTTTTGCTGGTGTATTCGCTGCCATCCTCGCACGTGATCTTGAAGGCTTCGGAGTAGTCGCCTTTGGTGATGCCATTGACCCGCTTTCCGTACTGGATGTTGACACCCTGTTCAGCAAGCTGTTTATCCCAGGTGCCCAGAATGGTTTCCCGACGGCCCGCGGCAAAGCTCATGCCGCTGCGCAGCGGCAATATGCCGGGCTCGGCCATCACATGTTTACCTTTTTGGTATTTGTAGATGGTGTCCGAGGCGTGTTTTTCGGCTTCCAGCAGCACGTGTTTGCAACCCTGTTCCCTGGCCCGTGACGCTGCAGAAAGGCCGGCTGGGCCTGATCCAACAATCACGATGTCGTAATCGGCCTTGATGTGGTCATACATCGGGGTGGGTTTGGTGTCCGATGCGGCTGAGCTTTTGCTGGCGGTCGCGTTCATGGCTTACCTCAATGCTTGTAACTGGGCCGAGGACAATTGGCGCAGGTTCAACAATTCTTTGTGGAAGTCGGCGGGGACGTATTTTTCGTCGTTCGCCAAGAGTCGGCGCAAGGACAGCAGTCGTTTATTCACCGCGTCGGTGGATTTAAGTCCATCCCGCTTTTCCAAGGATGAGGCCACACTGGTGATGGCCATATAGGCTTGTTCGGCTCCCGCATAATCCGAGTAGCTCTCGCGGGCCGCTTGCGCCACCAAGGCATCGAAGACCCGTTGTAAGTCGAGCACGGTAAAATTGTACTGCGCAAACGCAGTGGTGATGTCGTTCAGCATCAGGGACAGCTTTTTGGCCTCAGCCAGCGGGTCTGCCCCATCGGCTTCTGGATTGCCAGCTACGGCCGCATGCAGACGGGCCACTTGGGCATCAAAGGCATCGGCCTTGCCGGGGGCCACGGCGTGCACAATTGCTCGGAGCATCAGCATGTTGCTGTCATTTAAGCGAATGCGGCCAGGGCCCACACCGGTGCGGGCAGAGTACTGGTCCTTGGACATCGGGTGGTGACAGGCGTGGCAGTCAAACAGAACGAGCTCCGGGAACAGGCCGTCCCGTCCGCGTTTAGGGTCGGTCAGGGTGTCCAGCAACTCCTGAACGGCGATCACCTGACCCAAGGCCCAAATACGCATCGGGTCGTAGCTGCCCTTGCGCTTGTTCCAGTCAGCATCGATACGCCAGTGGGCCGGTTCAATGGCGCTGAAGGTGTCAATTTCAAAGGACAGGCGCGGGTGACCCGCTCCCATGATCCGATGAGTCATCGGCCGGGATTCGGCACCAAAATGACAGGACAGACACAATTTGGCCTGTTCTACGGGCTGGTTGGTCGGATACAGTCCGTTGGCGATATTGTCCGCGTGGGAGGCGCCTGTGTGGGTTTGTACCCATTTGCCGGCAGGGCCGTGGCAGGCTTCACAACTGACGCCATCGGAGATGGCAAAGCGACCACCGCGCTGACTGGTCGGCGGGTTGTGTGCATGACAATCCAGACAGATTTTGGATTCATAGGCAGGTTGTTTCAGCGCCAGGCGCTGGGCAATTTTTTTGGATCGATCGTTGTACAGCACACCAAACGCGCGGGCGTGTTTGTCCAGTCGCGACCAGGTGGTGTACTCGTTCTGCAGCACATTGGAACCCTCCCACGGCGTGATGGCCCCGTGGCAGGTCGACGTGGTGCAGTTAACGGTGCCGATGGATTGTCCGGGTGCCTTGTGCGGCATGGGAGGCTGCGCCAGAGCTGTCCCTGTGAACAGGCTCATTGCACCCAAGGCAATCACGGCGGTGACCAGGGTTGTTACGCGTTGTGTAAACGTCCGTTTTGCCATTATTTTGCTCCCTTGCGCGTCGCGTTGCTTTGCGCTGCCGTTTGAGCGGGTTGTCGAGCTACAAAATTTGCCATCTCAATGTCGTCAGTAACGCTCCAGACGCTGCCATCTGGACGCAGATAAATATGTTCCATCTCTTTTCGAGTGAAGGGGCGGCTGCCGATGCGACCAAACACGGCAATTTGTCCGCCGGTTTCGTCAACGGCACGGTCACGGTCCAGGCCCTTGGACAGCGCAATCGCAGGTGAGGCGGTTTTTCGCCAGGCAATCAGATGTGGTTTGGGCTCGGGCGAGAAACCGTAGAAACGGGGTTGGGTATCCGGTGCTGTCAGTTGTACGACTTTCAGTCCGTTTTGGCCGTCAGCCACATAGGCGTACAGAGACGCATTGGTTGAACCCACCACCACATCGCGTGCGTCGTTCAGTTGCCCGCCGGCGGTGAACATCTGGTAGACGACAGGTGCCAGTGGCTTTTCAACGTCGATGATGGCCAGACCTTGTTTGCCTGCCGCTACGTAGGCGTAAGTGCGGGCCACATACACGCGGTGTGCATCCTGCAGTGGAATTTTCGCACTGGTCAGAACCGGTTTATTGGGCAGGGTGACATCAATCACGCGCAAACCGGTTTTATCCGTCACAAACAGATAACGGAACTGCAGGGCCGTGGCGCGGGGGGTGTCCATCGCGATGGTGGTGATGTGACGGGGCTTGAGCGGATCATCGAGGTCGAGGAACACAACGCCCTTGGGCGTGGTGATGTAGGCGTAACGGCCGCCCAAGGTGATGTGGGAAGCCCCGTTGAGCAGGCCGTTCGGGTTCCAGGTCAGCGCGCGGGTCAGGAAGTTGTTGCGTGGCTCACCATCGGACAAGGTGTCGACATTGGTCAGAATCAGACCTTCCTCTGCATCCGTGATAAACGCATAGTGATAGATCGGATGGAACGGTTGCTCCATATTGGTCACTCGCATCAAGTCGCCCTGATTACGCTCAGGCGCAATGGACTGATTGGTGGGCAAGGCCATGCAGGTGGCGTTTTTGGATGCAATGGCCGTGTCCTGACCGTTACTGGCAAACGGCGCGGTGATGATCCGCTGCGAAATACCTTTGTTGGCAATGCTGGCGACATCATAGGCCCTGAACCCTCCTTTGCCTTCAGCGACGTACATATATTCGCCCCGCAGCTGCAGGCAGCGGGCTGCATCGTCAGTGGTGTGGTCGTGAGCGTCTTGCAGTTCCCGGTTGTGGTCCTGGTGGCGTTTATACCAGTCAGGATAGGCATATCGATGCAAGTAGCTACCAATCACAGCCTGAGGCTCGTCCCACTCGGTGACGGTGACGGCTTCGATGTGTTTTTCTTCACCAATCCACGAGTTAAAGCCTACAAAGTTCACAAAGTTGGTCCCTTGCAGCAGCAGCTGGGCCATGATCGCGTTGTTGTCATTGTTTTTCGAGACGTGGCAATCGGAACAGGTTTTTGTTTCCTCTTTACGCTCGGTGTGAGGGTAGTGCGGTGCAAACGCCTGTGAGGAGTAGCCGCTGGCAGCAATCGGCGGCTGCTGAATATAGATTTTTTCCCGGTTGATGTTGGTCGATGACAAGACCAGCGCCGAACTCGACCGTATCGGTGAAATCCTTGACCCCTTCACTGGGCCATGAACACCGAGCTGGAACATGTCGTCACGCGCCACTTGTGGGTTGTAGGTGGCGTAGTTACGTGTCTCGCCACCTTCGTAGTGCAGACGCTCGGTTTTCCAGTTGGCCTGGATCGGTAAATGGCAACCAGCACAACTGGTGGTCCAGGACAGATGACAGGTAAAGCAGGTCATCTTGTCGTTGTCGTGCGCCAGTTCGTTGACGCCTGGGCCCCATCGGCCGTTTTGTCCATCGACCCCTGCCGACATCAACTTGGCGCGAGCCGCCTTGGCGTTGTACTTGGGGTGGTTGGGGTTGACGGTGTCTTTGACCAGCGACATTTCCCATTCTTTGTTGGGGTCGAGCGCAGCGCGCTGATACAGCTTGCCGTCACGCCATTCAAAACGCTTACGGCCATCCTGGGTGCGCAGCAGTGACAAATCCATACCGCCGGGCCGGGCAGCTGGGCCAGAGGTAAAGAGCGTCGGGTACTTTTTAGCGGTGCCGTGGCAGTCGGCGCAGTCGATTTCAACAGCCGCTGCAACTTCGCCGTAGATATGTCCATTGCCGTGCATGTCCTGCGCAAAATGGCAATCAACGCAGTGCATGCCCAAATCGAGGTGGATTGAGCTCAAATGCACTGATTTTTTGAATTTTTCAGGATCATCGTCTTCAATGATCTTGCCTTTGGCATCGAGCAGGGCACCCTTTCGGTTGCGCTTGAACACGGCGCGGAAGTTCCAGCCGTGGCCGTGGTAGTCGGCAAACTGCGTGTCCTTGAGTTTGGAGTTCAGGGTTGAGACTTCCTTGAGAAAGTCTGGATCGCCCCATTTACCGCGGATAGAGGCCTCCTCCGGGTTGCGGTTCAGGATTTCACGGGCCTCGGAGTCGGTGGGGTACTTTTGTTTTTCGGGCCACATATGCGGTGCGTCGGACTCGTAGTCCCACATGATGTAACCATAGAAGCTGTTCACAAACACGTTGGGCTGGTGCATGTGGCAAACCATGCATTGCGAAGATGGAATGGCGCGTGTGAACTCGTGTTTGAGCGGGTGCCCGGACTCATCTTTGGGGATGGTGGGGTCCTTGGTCTGTGAGGTCCCGGTGTTGCCAAACTGGGCGTAAGGGCCAGCGTGTTTGGGGTCACGATCGTTCGAGTAAATGGTGTGGCACGCGGTGCAACCCGAGGACCGATAGTCGCCCGGCTGTTCGTTGGTCCCCAGAAACCAGAGGTGTGGATCGTTCAAACGGGTTTTGGTGATGTTGATCACTGGCACCGCAATCCGGCTGCCGGTGCCTGGGCCCCGATTGGACTGTTTGATGTCAGGTCGACCCGGCTCGTCCAGTTTTTGCCATGCTTCCGTGCCGTTGGGTAAGCCTATTTCAGGGAAGGGGGAGTTGATCACTCGTCCG
>DAITMV010000126.1:0-8543 GCA_036834985.1 Burkholderiaceae bacterium
TCAGTTACTGGATGTTCAACCTGAATCCGGGTATTCATTTCCATAAAATAAAATCCCCCGGAGGCACCGAGAAAAAATTCAATCGTGCCTGCCCCCGTGTAGCCGTTGTTTTGGCCCCCCCGAACCGCCACTTCGCCCATGCGTTGGCGCAGTGCTTCATCGACAGCAGGTGAGGGCGCTTCCTCTACAATTTTTTGATGGCGCCGTTGAATCGAGCAGTCGCGCTCACCGAGGTAGAGCGTATGACCGTAACTATCGGCCAATACCTGAATTTCGATGTGACGTGGACGGGTGAGGGCGCGCTCCAGAATCACCCGGCTATCACCAAAGGCCGATTTAGCTTCGGATTGCGCCAGGGTGAGTGCGTGGTCCCATTGTTCGGGATCGTCTACCCGCCGCATGCCGCGACCTCCACCACCCGCCGAGGCTTTGATCATGATCGGAAAGCCGATCTTGAGCGCCTGTTCCTTGAGCAAGCCCGCAGATTGGTCATCGCCATCGTATCCGGGGATGCAGGGCACTTGCGCAATTCGCATGCGCTGCTTGGCTTGGGCTTTGTCGCCCATGGCTGCAATCGCCGCTGCAGACGGGCCTACAAACCGAATGCCCGCATCGGCACAGGCCTGGGCAAAATCTTCGTTTTCTGCCAAAAAGCCATACCCGGGGTGAATGGCGTCTGCTTCGGCTTTCTGTGCGGCAGCGATGATCACCGGGATATTTAAATACGATTGAGCAGGGGCGGGTGCCCCAACGCAGATGGCTTGATCTGCGGCGTGAACATGCGGGCTGTCCCGATCCGCGTCGGAATAGATGGCCACGGTCTGAATACCCATCTGGCGCGCAGTACGCATGACGCGCACTGCAATCTCACCGCGGTTGGCGATGAGCAGTTTGCGAATGGGTTGGACCGGCAAGGGCTGTATGGTACGGGTCATAGGAGGTCCGTTTATTTTTTCTTGGCTGGCAAAATGCCCATGTATTTGCAGATGATGCCCAACATGATTTCGTCGGCACCGCCGCCAATCGAACCCAAGCGTCCGTCCCGGTACATCCGTGATATCGGGTTGTCCCAGGTAAAACCCATGCCACCCCAGTACTGCAGGCATTTGTCCGGGACTTCACGCAGCAGGCGGCCCGCCTTGAGTTTGGCCATGGACGCCAGTTCGGTGACGTCATCACCGGCGACATACATTTCGGTGGCCCGGTAGGTCAGGGCCTTGAGCGCTTCGATTTCGGTTTTCAGTTCAGCCAGTGTGAAGTGCACCACTTGGTTATCGATGATCGGTTGGCCAAAGGTGTGGCGTTGACGGGTGTAGTCGATGGTCAGGTTCACGGCGTTCATAAGGCCTTCAATCGCATTGGCGGCCGCCCACAAACGCTCTTCCTGAAATTGCAGCATCTGGTAGGTAAAGCCCATGTTTTCTTCACCAATTAGGTAGCGCTGTGGTACGCGTACATCGTCAAAGTGAATGATCCCGGTGTCAGAGGCATGCATGCCGATTTTGCGCAGCTTTTTTTCAATCGTGATGCCTTTGGACTTCATGGGCACAACAATCAGCGATTTGTTGGCGTAGCGGCCGGCGTCCGGATTGGTGTTGCACAGCATGACCATAAAATCAGCTTGCAGGCTGTTGGTGATCCACATCTTGGTGCCGTTGATGACGTAGTCATCGCCGTCTTTGCGAGCCGTGCTTTTGATCGCCGCCACATCGGAGCCTGCACCGGGTTCGGACACACCAATACAGGCTACATAATCACCCGCAATCGTAGGGCGTAAAAACTCATCACGCAGGCGGTCAGATCCAAAGCGGGCCAGCGCGGGGGTGGCCATGTCGGTTTGAACGCCAATGGCCATGGGTATACCGCCGCACGTAATATTGCCCATCGCCTCAGCCATCACCACCGAGTAGGAGTAATCAAGCCCTGCACCGCCGTACTCAGTGGGTTTGCACAACCCCAACATGCCCAGGTTGCCCAGCTTTTTAAACACCTCGTGCGCCGGGAACATCTCGGCTTCTTCCCATGCATCTACATACGGGTTGATCTCGGTTTCGACGAATTTTTTAAGGGTACGTTTGATTTCTTGATGTTCGTGGGTCAGTTGCATGTGTGTCTCCGATAATTTTGTGTGGTGTGTGGCGCCGTGTGTTGACCTGTTGATCACGCACGCGCGACAGAAAACTGCATGGGGTTGACTGGTCGCTTGCGGGCGCTCATGCACACCATGAGCGTTAAGGCCAATACGGCGCGGGTATCACGGGGGTCGATGACACCGTCATCGAGTAACAGGCCCGAGGTATAGAAGGCCGAGGTCTGGCTTTCAAAGGTGTCGATGATCGATTGCTTCATGCCGTCGAGCAGGGGGCCGTGGGGGTCAAAGCCTTTGCGTTTGGCGCTGGCTTCAATCACCGCGACCATGGTGCCGGCGGCCTGCTCCGCGCCCATCACGGCAGTGCGTGCATTGGGCCAGGAGAATACAAACTCCGGATCAAAACCCCGCCCACACATGCCGTAGTTACCTGCACCAAAGCTGGCGCCGCAGTGAATGGTGATCTGCGGTACGGTGGCGTTGGACACTGCTTGAACCATCTTGGACCCGTGCTTGATGATGCCCGATTGCTCGGCCTCCTTGCCCACTAAAAAGCCGGTGGTATTTTGCAGGTACACCAGCGGAATGCCGGCTTGGCAGCAGCTTTGAATAAAGTGTGTGGCTTTGTTGGCCCCGGCGCTGTCAATGGGCCCCAGGTTGCTGACAAAGCCCACCGGCATGCCCATGATTTTGCCGTGCCCCACTAAGGTGGCCGGGCCAAACCCCGCCTTGAACTCCAAAAATTGCGATCCATCCACAATCCGCGCTATGACCTCGCGCATATCAACTGGCTTTTTGGGGTCTTTGGGCATGATGCCCAGCAGCTCCTCAGCCTTGTAGCGGGGTGGTTCAACGGTGGTATGGTTGAATGTCTGATCCGCGTTGTCCCAACCCAATTGACCCACCAATTCGCGGGCAATCCGGATGCCGTCTGCATCATCTTGCGCGAGGTATTCTGACAAGCCGGACTGTGTGCTGTGCATGTCCGCACCGCCGAGCTCCTCATCGTTGGCGATCTCGCCCGTCGCTGCTTTGAGCAAGGGAGGACCCGCCAAAAATGCCTTGGCACGTCCTTTGACCATGATCACATAATCGGACAGGCCGGGCAGGTAGGCGCCACCAGCCGTGGACGAGCCATGTACCACCGTGATGACGGGTACCCCGGCGGCAGACAGGCGAGCCAGCATATAAAAATTGCCACCCCCCTGGATAAAGTGCTCCACCTTGTATTTCATCAGGTTGGCACCAGCCGACTCCACCAGGTTGATGAACGGCAATTTGTTATCCAGCGCAATGTTCTGCATGCGCTGGAATTTTTCGATACCCATTTCCTGTAATGCGCCAGCCTCGATGCCCGAGTCACTGGCCGAGACCATACAACGCACACCGTTGACATAGCCAATCCCCGAGATACCCCCACCACCAGCGATGCTTTGTTTGGGGTCGGTGTTGTCTTTTAAAAACCCGGCCAGCGTGGCCAGTTCAAGAAAAGGCGCGCCGGGGTCCAACAGAAGGGCGATCCGTTCTCGGGGTAACAGCTGCCCGCGTTTTTTAAACACCGGGGCCGCTTTGGCCGAGGTGTCGCGGGTTCGCTGTTCAATCGCACGAAGCTGATGGACCAGCTCGAGCATGTGCTCGGTGTTGTCCTTGAACGACTCGCCGTGCAAGTCGAGTTGGCTTTCAATCACAGGCATGGTGGCGTCCGCTTACTGTTTATTGTCTTCGCTGAGTACGGTGGGCATTTGCGAGAGGTGGAACCCGTCGTAAAACGGATTGGGATCGCCTGTGCCGACCATCGGCCAAATGCGCTTGGCGTTGGGAGCGGCACCGTCAATACGGATGCAGGTGCCCGAGATGAACGAGGCGCCGGGGCTGAGCAAAAATACAATGGTGGCGGCCACTTCAGCCTCACGTCCCATGCGGTAGAGCGGTACGTTTTGATGCAAGGTTTTGATCAGTGTGCGCATGGGCTCCTGATAGGTGTCCATGCCGCTGGAGGCAATCCAGCCAGGGGCCACCGCATTGATTCGTACCGGAGCCCATTCGAGCGCTGCGGTTTCGGTGAAGTTGAGCATGCCGGCGCGTGCAGCGCCTGAGTGGCCCATGCCGGGCATGCCCATCCACATATCGGCCACCATGTTCACAATTGCGCAGCCATCGGCGCTGGCATGTTGGGCCATCCATTGGTTATAGCATTCGCGTGCCACCAGAAAGCCGCCGGTCAGGTTGTTTTTGACCACGGCATCCCAGCCACGTGCCGAAATGCTGCCCAAGGGGGCAGGGTACTGTCCGCCGGCGTTGTTCACCAAGCCATCGATGCGACCATGTGTCTTGATAATCTGGGCGATGGTTTCTGCCACCTTATCTTCTTCACGAATGTCGCAACTGTGCAGGCTGACTTGAATGTCGTTGCCAACCGCATCGCGAATTTCACGCTCCACGTTTTGCAGTTTCTCGGTTTTTCTGCCGATCAGGGCCAGATTGGCGCCCAGTGCCGCCAGTTCGTGGGCGGTACAACGCCCAATACCCGAGCCGCCGCCGGTCACGATGATGGTTTTGCCAGCGAACAGGCCGGGCTTGAATACCGATTGATAATGGCCGGTCATGCCATTGTCTCCTTGATTAAATTTTTACCAAACGAACGTTTGCTTGGCATATCTTAAACACAGGTTTAAGATTTAGCAAAGAGTGGAGATAAACAACATGACACAACGCAGTGTAAAAATAGGTGGTGCCTCCGGATTTTGGGGCGACAGCATGACCGGATTGCTACAGCTGGTGCAGGTTCCAGGGATCCAGTACATCACATTTGACTATCTGGCTGAGCTGACCATGTCGCTGTTGGCCAAGGCCAAGTCCAAAGACCCCTCGCTGGGGTATGCCCCTGATTTTGTGCAGGTGGCGATGAAATTTAACCTCGCCACCCTTCGTGAGAAGGGCATCAAGATCATTTCCAATGCGGGGGGCATTAACCCGCAGGCCTGCGCGGCCGCCTTGGCCCAACTGGCCACAGACTTGGGGGTTGAGGTCAATATCGCCGTGGTTGATGGCGACGACGTGACTGAGTGCCTGCCTGCCATGCGTGAGCAAGGCACAACGGATTTTTACTCCGGCAAACCCATGCCCAAGCAGTTTGTATCGGCCAACGCCTATCTGGGGGCTTTTCCGATTGCTCAAGCGCTGCAGATGGGGGCAGACATCGTGATCACGGGCCGCACGGTGGACAGTGCCTTGCCACTCGGTGCCTTGATTCATGAATTTGGCTGGGGTCGTGAGGACTTTGACTACTTGGCAGCAGGTTCACTGGCCGGGCACATCATTGAGTGTGGATGTCAGGCCACGGGTGGATTACACACGGATTGGCGTGATGTACCCGATTGGGCCTCAATCGGCTATCCGATCATTGATGTACGCGCCGATGGAAGCTTTACGCTGACCAAGCCCGAAGGCACAGGTGGCTTGATCAACCGAGCTGTTGTGTCGGAGCAAATGCTCTACGAAATTGGTAACCCGGCCTCGTATATGCTGCCTGATGTGATCTGTGACTTTACCCAGGTGCATATCGAAGCGGATGCCTCACAGCCGCATTGCGTTCACGTATCCGGCGCCAAAGGACGTGCACCGACGCCTCAGTACAAGGTCAGCGCCACCTATGTGGACGGCTACCGCTGCATCGCCAACCTGACCATTGTGGGCTTTGAGGCGGCTGACAAGGCTCGTCGCACCGGCGATGCCATCATTGAGCGCACGCGTGGTTTGTTTAATCGTCTGGGCCTGCCCGATTACAGCGCGGTGCGTCTGGATGTGATGGGGCTGGAAGCCGACTATGGCCCTCACGCACAGCAACACCCCTTGCGCGAGGCGGTTCTGCGCATGGCGGTGAGCCACCCCGTCAAAATGGCGCTGGAAATTTTTGCCCGTGAAATTGCCCCGGCAGGTACGTCCTTTGCGCCGGGCACCACCGGGCAGCTAAGCTCTGGGCGCCCCAGTGTGTCGCCGCAGGTCAAACTGTTTACTTTCCTGATCGACAAAACCGCCGTGACACCGCGTGTGCGCTGCGGTGATCTGACGGTAGAGGTGCCGGATCCGGTATTGAGCCCATCCACTGAGCCGGACAGTGCACAGCCGCTGGTGATGCCCGTTATGCCTACATCCAACGCTCAGGGCAGCACTGTGCCCCTGATTCAGATCGCCTATGCCCGCAGCGGCGACAAAGGCGATATCTCCAACGTGGGCGTGATTGCTCGCAAACCCGAGTGGCTTGATATCATTCGCACTCAGGTGACGCCGGAGCGCGTCAAAGCGTACTTGCAGCATCTGGTCAAAGGGGACGTCACCGTGTTTGATGTGCCCGGCATCGGCGCCATCAATGTGGTGATGACCGCCGCCCTGGATGGTGGGGGCATGAGCTCGATGCGTAACGACCCGCTGGGCAAAGGCATGGGGCAAATTCTGCTCAGCATGCCTGTGTGCCTGTCATCGCCTGATACTGTATAAAAAAACCAATCCTCAGAAAAGCCCATACCGTGCCCAAATTAGCGACTGCTCCTACATCGGAGCCTGTGAAAAGGAAAGTCCGCTCCTTGCCGCCTGAACCCGTTATCGCCGTCAAAGACGCGGTGCGGGACGACAATCGCCGTGACGATTTATTGCGCGCTGCCGCGCGGCTATTTAATGAAAAAGGCTTCGAAGGGGCGAGCATGCGCGCCATTGCCGATGCGGTGGGCATGCGCTGCGGCAGCCCGTTTTATCACTTTCCCAGCAAGCAGGCCTTGCTATGTGCGGTGATGGAGGAGGGGTTGCGGCAGGGACTGGCGCGGACCGAGGCTGCACTTAACCCCAAGTTGTCGGCGCGCGATCAGTTTAAAAAACTGGTGCGTGTGCACCTGGGCATTTTGCTCGAAGAGGGCAACGACTTTATCCCGGTGATGTTGTACAACTGGCGTGCGCTGGATGAGGATAACAAGGCCCGGCTGATCCAGACCAAAGACCGCTACGACGAGATTTGGCAGGCCATGATTGTGCGGTTACAGGATGAGGGGCTGTTGAACAAAAAAACCAAGATCGCCCGCCTGATGACATTGGGCGCGATGAACTTCATCACCACCTGGTACAAACCAGGTGGCAAATGGACGATTGATACGTTGACCAGTGAAGTGGTTGAGTTTTTCATCGACTGACTGATCACACCGTCGTGTTGACGACGTTACCTGCTGGCGGCGATGTTCCGAGCCCTTGAGACATGGATTGCACAAAACTGCTCAAGGTGACTTTGCTAGGGTCCCCACCCAAGGCGGTAACCATGCTTGAAAATGCAGTATTGAGTTTTGAGACGGTTCCATCCGTTGGGCTGTTCGAGATCTCGTTGGCAAGGCTTTTGATATCTGACTGAATCTTGGTGTCACCACCGCCATGGTGGTGATGATGATGGTGATGTCCGCTCGTGGCCGATGCGCCAGCTGCGCTGCCGGCCAACGCGGTGCTTGTCGCCGTTGAGACTGTCTGCTGGGCTGCGCCGCTTGAAGCGTTTGTTTGTGCAGTAGCATCCCCGGAGGAGGTTCCGCTGACCTGGTTCTGACTGCGTAGTGCCTCCATAAAAGTACCCATAAATTGACTGATGACCTGAGCCGGGTCTGCACTTGAGCTTGAACTGGTTTGTGTACTGGAGTTGCTTGCACTTTGGGTCGAGGAGCCCGATCCCGCGTTTGAGTTTGACAGGGTTGACAGGTCAATCCCGGCATTTTTCAGCGCACTGAATACCGCGTTCATTAAAGGAGGAGGGCCACCGGCACCGCGAGGACCCCTGATGCGTCCTCCGTCACCGTCCCCATCGCCGTCACCTGCTCGACGCACGCCCGAGGCTTGATTGACGCTGCTGGCCCCGAAGGTCTGCAGGGAGGGGTTGATTTGTCCGATCGAGTTTGACATGGCAGCACTCCTAATCCTGTAAATAACTCTATTTTTTGTGATGGTCGGAGTCGATTATGAGCGTCGTCTGGCGTCAGGAATCCAAGGATTAAGTGGGAAAAAATCCCATTTGAAATATTTGCATACAAATCAATCGCTACTGAGCACCTTCATGCAAGCCCTCAGTGGTTCGGGAATCGGGCAGGGCTTTTGGGTGGTGCGGTCCACAAAGACATGCACAAAATAACCGACGGCAGAGGGTTCATCCTCGCCCTGCTTGAACAGACCAATCTCATACCGGACGGAGCTGTTGCCCAGCTTGCTGACACGCAGGCCGGCCTGCACTGTCTCGGGAAACGCAAATGAGGCCATGAACTTGCATTGCGATTCAACGGCAAATCCGATGACGCTGCCCTGATGAATATCCAGCCCGCCTTGATCAATCAGGTACGCATTGATCACCGTATCAAAGTAGCTGTAATAGACCACATTGTTTACATGGCCATAGATGTCGTTGTCCATCCAGCGGGTCGGGATGTCCAAAAAG
>DAITMV010000127.1:0-8503 GCA_036834985.1 Burkholderiaceae bacterium
GCCCACCAATGGACAATCGGTTCGAGTCTCTGGCACCTACAATGTGACCACCAAAGTACTCAAAGCAGTTGAGTTAAAGGTGGCCGATGCACAAGTTACCACCAATGACATCAAAGGGTCTGTGGCTGATTTTGTAAGTCTGTCTGATTTTAAAGTCCGCGGCACGCCGATTGATGCAAGCAACGCGACTGTGACGGGCGGCAGCATCGCACAAAACGTTTTTGTAGAGGTTAAAGGGGTGATTCAGAACGGTGTGGTCAAGGCCACCTCCGTAGAAGTCAAAGCGCCCGAGACCGATGCCCAGATGGTGCAGTCTGGCCCATTAAGCCAAATTGACACCGTCGCCAAAACCTTTGTGGTCGATGGCAAGCCGGCATCGTTTGACAGCAATACGGTCTTTGTCAACGGTACCGTTCAAAATCTTGTGAATGCGGCCCAGGTGCGTGTCGAAGGTCGTTTGGTCAACGGTGTCATCCAGGCTCGGAAACTTGAATTTAAAACCGCCAGCAACGATTACAAATCAACGGGTGTGTTGCGCGCCAACCCAACGCTGAGCGGCAATACCTTGACGTTCAAGATCGGTGATTTGTCGGTCAGTTGCCCAACCACGGTCACCGGCTGTTCAACCACTAATTTGAAAGCCGGTAACGCAGTCGACGTCCGTTTTGTGCTCTCCAACCTCAAGGCTATGATCACCCGTATTGAGACTGTGAATTAATTAAGCACAAACTCAGTTTGCCAGCGGGTAGGCCCCGTTGGTGAACTGCAAAACCATAAAGCCATTGTCCTGACAGGTGACCCAGATTTGGTCTGATCCGACAAATCGCGGTGGCGAACTACACCAGTCCGCTGTCAAGTTGGCGTTCTGACCTGTCGCGGGTGCATTGTGTTCCGAACCCGGTAGCTGTGCTGCCTTGCCTACTTGTGCTGGTGGGTTGTAGTAGGCAATTTCCTTGGGTGTTAAGGGGTTCCGTACATCAAACACTCTCACCCCTGACTGAAAGTAACCACACGCCAAAGCGGTGGGATCCACCTTTTTATCAAACGTACAGTAGTGCCCCTCATATCCGAAGCTTCCGTTGTTGGCGGTGTCTGCCGCACGGATGGCTGCATTTTTTGGATCGTGAATCTGCAGTTTGACCTTCGAGACAATTTTTGGATTCTTTTCGTCCGAGATGTCTATGAACCGGGATGCCCCTGCTCCGCCCTCATCGACCGCCAGGATATAGGGCTTGCCTGCATATGTCACCGGAATGGTGTGCTGACTGGTGGAACCATCGGTCCAGGTGATGCTGCTGACCTGTGTAATCATCGGGACGGTGGCGCGGCTTTGAATGCTGCTGGTATCCAGTATCAGTACACCGGCCGGATTGATGGTGGTCAAATACATCCGGTTGCCATCATCACGCAGCTCAAAGCCATGGTTGGTTGGGCTGGACAAGCCTGTAAATACAATTTTCGGTGATTTGGGATCTGTGACATCTATCGCGGTGATCGAGCCCGGCGCCAGGCTGGTTGACCAATACGTTTTGCCATCGGGCGACCAGGCGCCTTCATGCCCCAACAGGTTGGCTGGCAAGGTGAACGAACTGCTTGCGAGGGAGTTTTGCAATACGGGTTTGGCGCAATTTTGGCTGATGTCATACACATCAAAAAAGCCGGCGCTGACAACCGGTCCTACCGCCACACCACCTAACAAACCCCGTGTTTCATTCACCTTGAGTGATTCCCAGGTGCCTTGCAAATAAGCGGGGCTGGTCAGATTGGTGGACAAAACCGGAGCGTTCGGATTCGATACATCAATCACTTGAACGCCTTGAGATTTCTTATTGGGGATCCCTGAAAAACTGGTCGCCATATAGGCACAATTTTTATAGGACGGGTTGACCCAGGTACTGCCCTCCCCTTGGTATTGCCCGATGCGTTTGAGGTTGCAGGAGTAGCCCTGTGTGCTGCGGCCGCTTTGGCGATCAGCCAGCGGCACCTGACCTTGCAGGCCGGTCTCTGGCGATGAACCTTGCCCGCAGGTGGCTTGCGCGGCGTATTCACTGGATAAAACTGTGCTGTTAGTGGTGCTGTTGGCGGTACTTGTTGTTGTGCTGTCTGAGCCGCCTCCTGACCCGCAGGCAACCACAAGTAAGGTGCTGGCGATACTTAACGCCGGTAATGCGATCTGCTTCATGTTGGTGTCTCTTTACGTTTATTTTTTGTATGAGTTACAGCGTGTCTCTTGATCTCATTAGCAGCCTTGGTGCTTACAGCCGTCTGACAAGTTACAACCTCCCTACACAGGTGTAAGAAAGTTGTCATCAAGTTACGTAGTCATACCTCGAACAAAATAAACATAAGTCACAACTGGCAGATCAGGCCTTAAGTCGATTGTTTTAACAGGCCCTGCATCACTGCAATTTCTTTGGTCTGATCGCGAACAATGTGGCGAGCCATGCCTTTGATATAGTCGGAATGCCCGTTGTTGGCGGCAAACTGTGCCATCGGGATCGCTCCCTCGTGGTGCCTGATCATGAACTTGAGAAACATGGCGTCCAGCGTCTTACCTTGTGCGGAGCGAAGCTGATTCAGCTCCTCGTAGGTTGCCAGACCGGGCATGCCCCCCGGTGTTGTTTTGCATTGCTGCAAGTACAAGGCATCAACGGGCGCGTCGCGGTTGGTGCCTTTTTCAAGCCATGACATCACCGCGTCCGTCGGTAAGACGGGTGCGCCCTGGGCATTTAACCACCCTTTGATTTCACCAATTTCCTGTAACTGTGCATACAGGATGCCCAATGCAATGGCGTTCACCATCGGTGATCCCCGGGTACCTACAATCTGTGCCATGGTAACGGCCTGATCGTGATGCACATTCATGCTTTGTGCAAAGCCGATATCAACCTCGGACGCGCGGGCCGGGCCAGGTTTGATCCCAAGCCACGGAGCAAGGTCCGCCTCATGAGCATACATGGCCCACAGGCCGCCTCCTACACCCGTGACCAGCGCACCAAGGCTCAGCACAAGGGTTACAACGATATGTTTTTTTATCATGGATGACTGAACGATCGGAAAGACGCCGTGGGTGAACTTTAACACCATACCGTCGTGAACGAAGGCCTGGACAGACCATTCAATCCGTGAGATTCTTTGGATAACGATCGTTTATCAATAGGCTCATGAGATATTCCGCGGCATACAAGGCGCAGGTCCGCCAACACATCATTCAATCGGCCAGCGGTGTGGCCAAGGCGAATGGCTTTGCAGCCACGGGGGTTGATGCCTTGATGCAATCAGCTGGGCTGACAGGCGGTGCGTTTTACAAGCACTTTGACACCAAAGAAGACTTGCTCAACGACATGGTGGTGGCTGAAATAGAACGTTCGATTCAATTATTTTTGGGTGCTGACGCTGCGAAGACGGATCCCATGAGCACCATCACCAAGTACCTAAGCCCATCTCATGTTAACCATCCCGACGCCGGGTGCGTCCTGCCCGCCTTGAGTGCGGACGTGGCCCGTGCTTCGGGTGCAACCCGGCTCAATTTTGAGCAGGCGTTGCTTCATTTACACGCTAGGCTCTCAGATCAGATAGGCGATACGGCCAAAGCCTGGGGTATTTTGTCATTGTGTGTGGGCGGCGTACTGCTGGCCCGTGCCATGCAAACCCGTCCCGTACAAAAGCAGGTGCTAAGCAGTTGCCAGTCCAGTGCTTCAATCCTGTTGAATCAGTCAAGCAAGGAGCCACACCCATGACCACCGAACAAACAGCCTGCATCTTGTGTTCACGAAACTGTGGCCTTACTGTCGAGATCGAAGCGGGTCAATTTGCCAAAATCAAGGGAGACCCATCACATCCCTTTACGCACGGGTACATCTGCCAAAAAGCGGCTCGCCTGGGACATTACCAGAGCCATGCAGACCGACTGAGTACACCGCTCAAGCGTCAACCGGATGGCAGCTTTCAAGCCATCTCATGGGACACGGCCATCACGGAAATAGCAGGTAAATTGCTGGCCTTAAAAGCGGCCTATGGTGGCGATTCCTTCGCGTTTCTTGGTGGCGGCGGGCAAGGCAATCATCTGGGCGGTGCGTACAGTCGCCAGTTGCTGGCAGCCATGCGCAGCAAGTTTGCATACAACTCGCTGGGGCAAGAAAAAACAGGCGATTTTTGGGTCAACGGCCGCTTGTTTGGCAGCCAAACCTGTCACACCACCGAAGATGTTGAACATGCCGACTTTGTGATGTTTATCGGAACCAACCCCTATCAGGCGCATGGTATTCCGAACGCTCGCGATACGCTCAAAGCGATCAAAAAAGATCCTCATCGAACCATGGTGGTGATCGATCCCCGCCGCAGTGAAACGGCCGAGATGGCCGATATACACCTGCAACTCAAACCAGGTACCGACGCATTTTTAATGAGCGCCATGCTGGGCGTCATTGTCCAGGAAGACCTCATAGACCATAAGTTTTTGGATAAACACTGCAATGATGTGGCACCCGTGCTGGCTGCGTTCAAAAACATTCCGGTGGCCCAATACGCTGCGATTGCGGATGTTGGGCTTGAGCAGGTCCAGCAGGTGGCACGGGCTTTTGCTGCTGCCAACAAAGCTTGTGTGCGAATCGACCTGGGTATTCAACAAAGTCTGAACACGACGCTAAATGGCTATTTGGAAAAGCTGTTGTATCTGATCACAGGGCACTTTGGCCGCAGCGGTTGCAATAACCTGCACAGCTTCTTTTTGCCCATTCTGGGCAATACCGATGAACGTAAAGTTGTGAAGGGAAAATCGCTCAAAAAGACGGCCTATCACGGCATGATACCCATCGCCGGGATATATCCCCCCAACATCCTGCCTGACGAAATTGAGTTGGCTGGCGACAAACGTATCCGCGCGGTGTTTGTCGACAGTGCCAATCCGCTGAATACCTTTGCCGATACCAATGCCTATGAGCGCGCATTTGCACAGCTCGATTTGCTGGTGGTGGTCGATACCGCCATGACAGAAACCGCGCGTGCTGCTCATTACATACTGCCTGCTGCGTCGCAATTTGAGAAATGGGAATGCACCGGCTTTAATCTGGAATTTCCAACAAACGGGTTTCATTTGCGGCACCCCTTGTTCACAGCCCATGGCCAATCCCTGCCGGAAGCGGAAATTTATACACGCCTGCTAGAAGCCATGCATGTGCTTCCCAAGCGTTTTCCGGTTTTGGAGCAGATTGCACGTTTTGAACCCAAAGCCACGCTGCATTCTGCCTATATGGCGGCTTTGGGGGCGTACCTCGTGCGCCACAAAAAATGGATACCTTACGCCGCCTCGGTGATCTATCGCACCTTGGGCGCCCATTTGAAAGACAAAGAAGGTCGGCCTGCAGCTGCTGCTGCCCCTTTGTTGCCCTTGTCACATCAATTTGCGAATACCTACTACACCGCCACCCGTCGTGCCGGATTTGCTGGTAACCGTATTACGATGGGGGCCCACGTGTTTGATGCAATACTTAATTCACCCGCGGGCGTGGTGCTCAGCCGCCATCAATTTCAAGAGGTATGGAGCCTGATCGCCTATCCAGATCGTAAAATAAAACTGGCCATTCCTGAGATGCTGCAGGCGCTGGCTCATCTGGAGGCCCCTTCCCATACCTCCGATCAATACCCGTTTATTTTGATGGCTGGTGAGCGTCGCACCTACAACGCCAACCAGATTTATCGCGACCCACAATGGCGCAAAGTCGATCACGAGGGGTTTATGCGCATGCATCCTGCCGATGCACAAGCCTTGCAGGTGGTCCAGGGCAATCGGGTGAACTGCCGATCAGCCACGGGCCAGGTGCAAGCCGTGATCGAGGTGGATGACTCAATACGCCAAGGCGTTGTCACCCTGCCCCATGGCTACGGCATCCGTTTTGCTGGCAACCCACCTCACGGTCCTCAAATCAACCGGCTGACTAGCAGCGCCCATTGTGAACCTTTTACCAAAACGCCTTATCACAAACATGTTCCTGTCGCTATTGAGAAGGTGCCCGCTTAAGTGCAAAAGGATCTGTCATGAATAAGGCCATTCTGATCACAGGTGGATCGCGAGGTATTGGGGCTGCGACCGCCAGGTTGGCGGCCGTGCGGGGCTATCGGGTTTACTTGAGTTATGCAAGCCATCAGGCAGCCGCGGATCAGGTTGTCCAGGAGATCAACCAGTCAGGGGGACAGGCGCAAGCCATTAAAGCCGATGTGTCCCAAGAAGCTGACGTCATCCACTTGTTTGACCACACGTTGAGCCATGCTGGGCGACTGGATGCCTTTGTCAATAACGCGGGCATTCTGGAGCCTCATATGCCAGTGGCTGACATGACGGCCGACCGGATAGCTCGAGTGCTGGCCACCAATGTGTTGGGCAGCTTTCTCTGTGCGCGTGAGGCGGTTCGACGTATGTCGCAACGCTATGGCGGACATGGCGGTGCAATCGTCAACTTGTCTTCGCGTGCCGCACGACTCGGATCACCCGGAGAATATGTAGACTATGCCGCCTCTAAAGCTGCGGTAGATACGCTCACGATTGGTTTGGCCAAAGAGGTGGCTGCTGACGGTGTGCGAGTCAATGCAGTCGCACCGGGAGTGATTTATACCGATATACACGCCAGCGGCGGCGAGCCTGGACGCGTTGATCGTGTCAAAGACAGTGTGCCCATGAAACGGGGCGGTACACCTGAGGAAGTGGCTTTGGCGATCCTCTGGTTATTGTCAGACGAAGCATCGTATGTAACGGGTACGGTCCTGGATGTCTCTGGCGGACGTTGAGGCGTTCAGGCACTGTGTGACTGACCACGGTCTATCCAGGTGTTAACTCAGACCTTCAACACGACAGCGCTACCCATTGCCCGTTGACAGGATGAATACGAAGTCTGTTGTCAAAAACGGCTTCGATGGCTCGGTGTGTATCGGCTTGGGAGGCAGCCCCCTGATGAGCAACACCACCTCGATTGATCACCAGCATGTCATCGGACTGCAATGCCATCGAAATTTCATGCAGCACGGTAATCACGGTGGTGCCCTGAGCGGTGAGCGCCTTGACCAGCTGTAGCCAGTCTGCCTGATGCGGTGGGTCCAAGTTAATCAAAGGCTCGTCCATCAATAAGACCTGTGCGTTGACTGCCAGCGCCCGTGCAATCAACACGCGTTGCCGCTCCCCTCCCGACAAATGGCTCAAGGGCTTATCCCGCCAAGCCCACGCCTGCATGGTGTCCAGGGATTGGCGAACCTGATGGTGATCCTCGTCCGAAGGTAAGGCCATCCACGATTGATGCGGTAAGCGACCGAGCATCACGATGTCGTAAACGGACAGGTCATCGCTGGCGCCCTCATGCTGGCCCAGCCAGGCGATGCGTCGAGCCCTGTCCCGTGCCAGGTAGTGCGTAAAGGGTCGCCCGTCCAAAAACACCTGCCCACTGTGTTTGACCAAGCCAGCCAATACTTTTAACAAGGTGGACTTACCAGCGCCGTTGGGGCCGACAATCGCGGTCCATCGCCCCGTTGAAAAACCAACCGTCAGATCCTGGATGATCGTCGTGCCATCCAGCACCACATGGAGGTTGATGGCTTCCAGCGTTGTATCAGGTGCCACGCGGTTCATACGATGCGAGTCCTGTTATGGCCTGTGTGCATCAGCCAGAGTAAATACACTCCTCCCAACACTGCGGTGATGACGCCTACCGGTAGTTCTTCAGGGGCGATCAAGCCACGCGCAAGAATATCCGCAGCCAGCAGCAAGACGCCACCTGCCAGTGCCGATAAGGCCATTAACCAGGCATGTCTGACGCGTAGGGTCGATCGCACCAGATGCGGAGCCGCCAAGCCGACAAATGCCACCAAACCGACCTGCGCCACGGCTGCACCCGTTGCCAACGCCAGCACCAACACCAACACGATACGCATGGGAGCCAACTGCAAACCGAGACTCGTCGCAGTGGCCTCCCCGAGAATCAGACCATCCAGGACCGGGCTCAATACCAAGCCTGTTGTTAATGTCAGAACCAGTACAACCGCCATCAGAACGCACGCGCTCCAGCCAGCGAAACTGGAGGACCCCCACACAAACGCTTGCATGGCTTGCAAGGTATCCGGAAATATCAAGGTGAGCAAAGCGCTAAACGCACCGAGCACGACGCCTACAATCACGCCCGACAACAGGAGCCTGAGAGTGTGTTGTACGCCCTGTGCCAGCGTCAGTGTGAGAATCACCGCCAGTGTGGAGCCGGTAAACGCAGCACCCGTGATACCCAATCGGGCAAGCCACTGGGGATTAAAGGGGCTCACATGTAACATGGCCATAGCAGCCGCGACACCCAGTGATGCGCCAGACGCACTACCCAGCAGATAGGGATCGGCCAGCGGATTGCGAAACAAGCCCTGAGCCACTGCGCCGGCCAGACCAAACAAGGCCCCTGCCAGATAGGCCGCGGCCGAACGTGGCAGACGGATATCAAACACCAGTTGCTGCGTTTGGGGATGGGACCACAGG
>DAITMV010000128.1:0-8475 GCA_036834985.1 Burkholderiaceae bacterium
TACGGGCTTATAGTGCCGGCAGTTCGCCCAGTGGTCGGGTCAATCCGCTGGCCCTGGAGGTGCTGAACAACGCCGGTATCGATACCAGTTATGTGAGCAGCAAAAGCTGGGATGTGTTTGCCACATCCGAAGCCCCCCAGATGCAGATCGTCATCACGGTATGTGATAGCGCCGCCGCTGAAACATGCCCGTTTTGGCCAGGTGCACCAGTCAAGGCACATTGGGGATTTCCTGACCCATCCCGTGCACCGGGCAGTGACGATGATCGGCGTATTGCCTTTGAAATCACCCGACAGGCGATTGGCTACAAGGTGTTGCAATTATTGCGTTTACCGTTAGAACAACTGAGCCAGGCGCAACTGCAAACCGCGCTCAATCAGATTTCCAGGTCTTGACCAATGCTGATCTTGTTCAAGAAGCTGTTAGCTGAGTTTGCTGGCACCTTGATGTTGCTGTGTGTGGTGATTGGGTCAGGCATCATGGCCCAGCAATTGTCGCAGGGACATGATGCGATTGCCTTGTTGGCCAATACGCTAGCGACCCTGTTGGGTCTGTATGTGTTGATTGACGTGCTAGGTCCTGTCAGCGGCGCACACTTTAACCCGCTGGTCACAACCGTAATGGTACTGATGCGTCGTCAGCCGGCTCGCGAGTATGTGCCCTATGTGTTGGCTCAGTTGGCAGGTGCGGTGCTGGGGGCTTGTCTGGCCAATCTGATGTTTGACTTGCCGATGCTTGAGCTCTCCCACAAGCTGCGGGGCGGTATGGGGCAGTGGGTCGGAGAGTTAGTGGCCAGTGCGGGTCTTCTACTGGTAATTTTGCTGGGACAACCGCAAAAAATTGCAGCACTTGTAGCCAGTTATATCGGTGCAGCCTATTGGTTTACGTCCTCCACCTCATTTGCAAATCCGGCGGCTGTGGTGGGACGCATGTTCTCTGACAGCTTTGCGGGCATTGCGCCAGCCAGCGCAACGGGCTTTATCATGGCCCAGTTGGCTGGCGGCATTGTGGTGTATGCCCTCTTTACGATGGCACGGCGCCTGGGTGGTATACGATTAGCCGGTGATGCCCCGAAACTTTAAGTAGTCTTTGGCTACGTCGTCCGGGCGTTCCATCATTGGTACATGGCCCATATCTTTCATGATGATGGTTTTGGCTTGTGGCAGGGCTTTGGCCAACTCTGCGGCACCGGCGACGTCCAGTACGCGATCGTCGTCGCCCCAGACAATCAGCGCCGGGTTTTTGTAGCCTGAGGCCGCAATTTGTTTATCCATCTCCACATAACCGGTTTTCATATCGCGGTAGATGCGATTATGCAGCGGTTGATCGGCGGCGGCCCGGGCCGCCATGGCATCGAGCACAAAGCCGGGCATCAGCGCGGGGCGTTTGTGAAACACAATATCGATGATGCGTTCATACTCTTGGCGGTTGGAGGCGGTGAGCAGAATGTTGCCTGTTTTAGCAAACTCTTGTGCCACTTGTGATTGACGCGAGGCGCTGATGCCGGCCGGTGCCAAAAACCATACGGATTGCACCTGTTCGGGATAGCGGCTTGCATACACTCCCGAGATCCAGCCCCCCATGGAGTTGCCGCCAAGGTGGAATGTATTTAAGCCCATGGCCTTGGCAAACTCGTGAACGCGCAGCGCCTGTTTTTCGATTGAATAATCACCATCCATCCGTTTCGTACTTGCCCCAAAGCCAGGCAGATCCAATGCGATGACTCGCATGTGGGGTGTCAGTTGCTTGGCAACCCGATCAAAGTTGTCCTTGGAGCCGCCAAAACCATGTATCAAAATCAACGGGTCGCCCTGACCCCCATCCAGATATGCAATCGTTTCGCCATTGACTTGAATTTCCTTGCGTTCTAGTTTGGCCGACCAGCGCTCAAATCCGATGGCAGCGCCTGGCAGGCCGTCCAATTCACCCGACGGGGTTTTCACTCCGCACGCACCCAACACAAGTGCGCTGGCCGTTCCGGTCAACAGCACAGCAAGCCTAGTTTTTCTTATCGACAATACACGGCGCAACATAGCAATCCTTTACGGGTTCAATTTTGTTGCGCATAGCTTAAAAGGTTTTTTCTGGTCTGACAATGATTGTTGTCAAAAATAACGGTGACTCGGACCATTGGATTTTTCTGCCCGGTAAACAGCAGTTGCCATAAGCGTCATTCGGTAGGCACAATTTGCGGATTGGCCAAAGTCGATCCTGACGGGCCCAACATCTAGCGCAAGTCGCTCACGGATGGCATATGCCTGTGAACGCCAATCAAACGTCCCTGGAAGGCCATATCTCGGCCAATTTTGTTCACATGCTGTTTGACTGGCTTGATGAGCAAGGGGCGGACGCTGTGCGTGTGCTGGGCGTGGCTCGTCCCTCGCCAGGCGAGTTAAACCGTGTGCCGATTGTGAAGTGGCGGGATATGCTGGACAAAGCGTATGCCGCATACCCCCGTGACAGTTTGCCTATCGAAATTGGGCAGCGAATCAAACCAGCCAACACCGGGCTGCTGGGCTATATCGCCTTGTGTTGTGCTACGTTGGGAGAGGCGTTTGCACGCCTGCAGCAGTTTGAACATTTGGTGTATGCCGTTAATCGACTGACGGTGACCGTGGATGACAGGGGTGTGGTGCTGCAGTGGGATCACGCCAATGGCAGGCCTGGCCCGCTGGTGGACTCAGTCGCGATTGCGTCGCTGGTGTCGTTTAATCGCGGGCTGATTGGTAATCACACCCATCCGCTCGCGGTGCAATTTATCAATCCTGCGCCCAAGGATATGACGTCGTATGATGCGTTTTTCCAGTGCCCCGTTCGATTTGGGCAGGACACCACGCAACTTATCTTCCCAACCGAGTATCTGGGGTTGCCGTTGGCCCAGCCCGACCCCATGCTGCGCAGTATTCTGGACGCGCAAGCGGTGCGTTTGCTGGGTCAAATTGAATGGGCCCATGAGCCCGTCCCCGGCATGTACCGTTTGTTGCAGGAAGTGATTTCGGCGGGGCAACCTACGCTGGCTGCATTGGCGGGGAGGTTGCATATGTCCGGCCGCACCTTGCAACGGCGATTGGCTGATCATGGCACCACGTTTCAGCAGGTACTGGATGAAACGCGTTTTAACATGGCCAAGGCGCAGTTGCTTGAGCCCGGGTTATCGCTGTTTGAAGTGGCGATGATGTTGGCTTATGCTGACCAAAGCGCGTTTAACCATGCCTTCAAAAGGATGGCGGGTGTCAGCCCGGGGGAATATCGCCAACAACACCGCCCGCGCTGACCAATACGCTTCGCTTAAGCCTGCAGCAGTTCCCTCAACACATACGGCAAAATGCCGCCGTGCTTGTAATAGTCTACTTCGATGGGCGTATCAATGCGGCACAGCACATCAATGGTTGACGATGCCTGACGGTCGCTGGTGATCCGCAGTTGCAGGGTTTGCTGCGGTTTGAGCGTTTCATTGACCCCCAGCACGTCGAAGGTTTCGCTGCCGTCCAACGCCAGGCTTTGAATGGAGTCGTTGCCCATAAATTGCAATGGTAGTACACCCATGCCGACCAAATTGCTGCGGTGTATGCGTTCATAGCTGCGCGCTACCACCACCTGGATACCCAGTAGCTGCGTGCCCTTGGCGGCCCAGTCGCGAGATGATCCCGTGCCGTATTCCTCCCCCGCCAGCACCAGGGTGGGTATCCCGCGTTTCTGATAGGCAGTCGCCGCGTCGAACACGGTGGTTTGTTGTCCGTCCAGCAAGGTAAAGCCACCCTCTGGCCGACTCCCATCTGGGTTGGGGGGCAGCATGAGGTTTTTAATCCGCACGTTGGCAAATGTTCCGCGAATCATGACCTCGTGATGTCCGCGCCGTGAGCCATAGCTGTTAAAGTCAGCCGGCTGCACGCCCTGGGCACTTAAAAATTGGCCCGCCGGTGTGCCCGCTTTAAACGAACCTGCCGGCGAAATGTGATCCGTTGTGACCGAGTCGCCCAACAGCAGCAAAGCTTTAGCGCCTGTAACAGATGGCATGCTCCCGTAGGTCATGGAGAAGTCGTCAAAAAACGGGGGCTGCGCGATGTAGGTGGAGGCCGGCCACGGGTACACCTGACCTGTGGGGGCTGGTACCTGATTCCACAAGTCATGGTCTCGGGTCATATCACTGTACAGGCGACGGAACGTATCGGCATCCAGGGCGTACCGAAGCAGTGAATGCACTTCCTCGTTGCTGGGCCAGATCTCCTTCAGATAGACCGCCTGGCCGTCATGACCCACACCAATCGGCTCGCTTGATAAATCAATGTTCATTGTGCCCGCCAGCGCATAGGCGACAACCAAGGGTGGCGAGGCCAGGTAATTGGCTTTGAGGTTGGGGTGAATACGCGCTTCAAAATTGCGGTTACCCGAGAGCACGGCGCAACCAATGACATCGTGTTGCGTGATGATTTGGTTTAATTCCGGCGCGATATCCCCTGCGTTACCAATGCAGGTGGTGCAACCGTAGGCCGCTATGTTAAAACCCAACTGATCAAGGTAGTGCTGCAGACCGGTGCGATTCATGTACTCGGTGACCACGCGCGAGCCAGGTCCAAATGAGGTTTTGACGTGGGTGTGCACCGTCAGGCCCCGCTCGACGGCTTTTTTTGCAAGCAAGCCCGCTGCCAGCAATACACCCGGGTTGGAGGTGTTCGTGCAGGAGGTGATGGCGGCAATCAGTACATCGCCATGTCCCAGCGTGTTCTGCCCCTGACCGGTGGTGTAGCGGGCCTGTAATTCCTCAGGCTTTTTTCCAAAACCGTTATTGGCGGTGGCTTCAGAAAATAATTCTTCAAAACGCGACCTCATGAGCGGGAGCACGATTCGATCCTGGGGGCGCTTGGGCCCCGCCAGCGAGGCTTGTACTGATGACAAATCCAGCGTGAGGCAGGTGGAGTAATCGATTTGCCCGGCCACAGGGATGCCAAACATCGCCTGCGCTTTGAAGTAGGCCTCAAAGGCATCTGCTTCCTCTTGAGTGCGCCCGGTGTCGCGCATAAATTGCACGGTTTTGTCATCCACCGGAAAAAAGCCCATCGTGGCGCCGTACTCAGGCGCCATATTGGCAATGGTGGCACGATCGGTCACGGACAGGCTGGCGGTTCCTTCGCCAAAAAATTCAACAAATTTGCCCACCACTTTGGATTTGCGCAGCATCTCGGTGATGGTCAGTACCAGGTCGGTGGCTGTAATCCCTTCACTCAGCGCCCCTAGCAGCTGAACACCCACCACATCAGGGGTCAGAAAGTACACCGGTTGTCCCAGCATACCGGCTTCAGCTTCGATGCCACCCACGCCCCATCCGACAACGCCCACACCGTTAATCATCGTGGTGTGCGAGTCAGTGCCCACCAGCGTATCAGGGTACACCACGGGACCCTTTGGTGTGTTTTTACGGTGAACACCGCGGAACAGATATTCGAGGTTGACCTGGTGGATGATTCCGACCCCCGGAGGTACAACGCCAAAGGTGTCGAAAGCTTGCATGCCCCATTTCAAAAACTGGTAGCGTTCGCCGTTGCGCTCAAATTCGATCTGCATATTTTTGCGAAGCGAATCGGCGTGGCCATAGAAATCGATCATCACGGAGTGGTCAACGACCAAATCAACGGGTACCAGCGGCTCAATGCGTTTGGGGTCTTTACCCTCACGCAGGGCCACATTACGCATGGCGGCCAGGTCAGCTAGCAACGGGACACCTGTAAAGTCTTGCAGCACCACACGCGCCACAATGAAGGGAATTTCTGCGGTACGCGCCGCATTGGGTGCCCACCGTGCCAGTTCATGAATATGCGACTCACTGACTTTTTTGCCGTCACAGTTGCGCAGCACCGATTCAAGCACAAGTCGGATGGACACCGGCAAGCGCGGTATCTGTTCAAAACCGGCATCGGCAAGCGCAGGCAGGCTGTAATAGGTCACTGTTTGCCCGTCGGGCAAATTCAGCGGCAGGGCACAGCGTTCGGACAGCGTGGTCATGATGTATCCCATTCACAAGGGTCAGGTGTTAACTACTGTAGACCTTTTATGTGAATGATGGTGTAACAGCCACTGCGTGATGATCGCCATTTGATCCGCATGGCACAGCGATGGTGTGTGCCCGGTGTGCGGGAAATGCGCCACATCGAACTGACGGGATCGCTGCATCCGACTTAACAGATCGGGTGTCAGGACATCACTGTCCTGTCCATGCAGCAGGAGGGTAGGGCAGCGGAGGTTATTCCATTGCGTCCAGGTGTCCAACGGTTGTCGGCTTTGCTCTTTGTAAGCCTGCATGGCGCGGGGGTCGTGCAGGTACACGCGCCCTTGCTCTTGCTCGCTCCAACGGGTGCCGTAATAGGCCAGGTATTGACGGACCCGCTCCGGCAGGGGGCCGTCATGCTTTTGGGAGACCCCGGTTTTTAGCAACAGTTCACGTGGGCAGCGAAATACGTAATGTCGGCAGAGCGTTTGTGCACGCCGCATGCGGCGCTCAGGGCCCAGTTCGGGGCCAATGTCGTTCAAGATGAGACCGTTAACGCGAGCAGCCCGTTGTTCGGCCACGTGCATCGCAACGGTGCCGCCCCAGGACGAACCCAGCAATATCACCGACGGTGCATCGAGCCAATCGATCAACTGGATCACCTGATCAACACAGGTTTGTAGTGTGTAGTCTTCGCCATCGCGCAGCCAACCAGAGTGTCCTCGTCCTACCCAGTCCATGGTCACGACAGTTTGCTCGGCATGTACCGCATGGGCCAGGTAATTAAAACGCACCGCGTTGCTTGCAATGCCGCCCAAACAAATCAACGGTGGTTTGGCCCTGTGCGCTTGCCCAGAAGGCACCCAGCGATACACCGGTACAGGCACTTCGTATTGCGCTACAAATCGGCTGGGCGTCAGGCCCTGTTTTTGATTGTCATGTTCGTACCACAGCTTGCTCACCACGGTCGGTGCCTGGAGCGATTGCGCTTCCAGCGCGACTTCACGCTCGAAAGCTTGCCAATCCTCGGCATGGGGGCCCACGCCCTTGGCGTGTGCTGTGATGTTGGGGGCAATCATGTCGTTATTCATCGGGATGGCACTGAAAGACTCAGTTTATGATTCGATTATTCGATTAGTGTGACTGAATGTAAATGGAATCCGTCTCAAGAATAAAAGGGGTATACCCGAAGTGAGTTCGATCTGGAAGCGCTGGTTGCGGCAATGCCTGACCGGCAGCGCCTTGCTGGGCCTGATGTTATTGGTATCGGCGTTGCTGATGCTGGGTAAGGCGGGGCAAGTCACGGTCGATTTGCAAAATGACAGTGCGTTGCTGGCCAGTAGCACCTTGCGTGAATCGATGAGGCAAGCCCAGTCGATCGGTGTTGCCGTGCCATCTGTTGTGAGCTCAGAAGAATTAAGTCGCTTGGTAGCGTCTCACGATGGCATAAGCCGGATGCAGGTGATGTTATCGAATCGACATGTGGTGGCCGCCTCCGGGATCCCGATGGATTTAAACCGCATGATCAGCCCGACACAATGGGGTGCCCTAGACGCCTCTGAGCACCCCATTACATGGACAACGGGCGCAGAACGCTGTGTGGCTGTCTCCGTACACAACAGTTTTTCTCAGGTGTTTGCGTATGTCCTGACCTGCTATGACACGCAAACCATTTCCCAGTTACAACAGCGAATAGCCAAGCAGTTGCTCGACCGGGGCATTCTGATTGGGTTGGGTTTGAGCCTAGTCCTGGCCGGCATTCTGTATGTGCTGGGGCGGGTGGATCGCTGGCGGCACGCCGCCGCTTGTATGCTGCTGCTCGGCATGGCGGGAATGGTCGGCTTGTCGGTCTCCGTGTTTGACGACATCAAGGGCTCCATACGCCCGGTGCTTGATCAGCGCGTTGTTGCGCTGTTGCAAAGTGAGTTTGAGTTGTTGAGCAAAGCCCAGAGCCTTGGCTTTTCCGTGGAGTCTATCCCGCAATTACAAGCGCGTTTTGAAGCATTGGTGGCGAGTAAAAAAGAGCTGGGTGATCTGCGGATTGTTAAACGCCCGTCCCGGATCATCGCGGATGCACATCGTGTCACAGACCTCGCGCCCTTGGATGCAGATCCACAGGTCAAACGCCTGGCGCTGGGTGTTGATTATGAATTGCTCGGGCGTGCCAACCCGGCGATCGCCTCTGATTTAATTGCCCAGTTACTGCTCGATTTTGTCACGCTGGGTGTGGTGATGACGTTTCTGATGCTGGAGTTGGCGCGGCTCAAACGTCCGGCGGGTCAATCAGTCGGAGTGGGATCAGACAGTGCCTCGGCGGGGGCCGTGGTCAGAGTGGGCTTGTTTATGTTTTTCCTGAGTGAAGAGCTGATTCGCCCGCATGTGCCGTTGTTTGCGCAGTCCCTGCCAAACGATGTTGTGTTTTACGCCGTGTTTGATCTCATTCCCGGCTGGGGCGGGGCATCACCGGGTGCTGGTGGCAAGGTGGGGGCAGG